>CAUPCW010000099.1:0-12056 GCA_963509895.1 uncultured Flavobacterium sp. | reverse complement strand
TGAGGTTGTTTCTTGTAGAGAATATACTTCGTTGAGCTATTTTGGTCTAAAATCCACTCTCATTCTTCTTCACTTTAATATTGTAAATTTAAAAAACTTAGCATCTAATAAATTCACCTTGCAAACATAGGAGGTCAAAAAAAAGACCTTGCAGGAAATCCAGAAGAAAACTATTGATTAAATGACACCCATCTTTTTCATCAAAAAGGTAGCACTCTTGTTTTGACAAATACCATCTCGCAATTGGTAATCGAAATGCAATTCGTCATTTTTAATTTCGACTTCGAAACATTTATTCGTTAAAGTTTGAGGAAATTCGTTGGTAGTCAAACACACTTCAATATCGTGGGTCGCAATTGCTCCAATCGCTTTTTGGGCAATAACTTTTTTGACCACTTCAATCGTTCCGCTGCGCTTGTCATCCGAGTTAGTACCACGCAAAATTTCGTCCAATAAAACAAAGGCAGGACTTTCGTCCAAGCCATCCATAATTTGTTTGAGTCGTTTGATTTCGGCAAAAAAGTAGGATTCACTGTCCGATAACGAATCCGATAATCGCATCGATACTAGCACAGGTAAAGGATGCACATTCGCTTGTGTAGCACAAACAGGCGCTCCCATTCCAGCCAAAACCATATTGACACCCAAGCTTCTCAAAAAAGTACTTTTGCCCGACATGTTGGAACCTGTCAAAATCAGGAATGATTGCGGCAGAAAGGCAACGGCATTCCCTACTCTAGTTTTCGGATTCAATAGCGGATGACTCAGGTTTTTAAAAGTAATTTCATACTCATTATTCAATGTTGGAAAAGCAAAATCAGGATTATTGAATGAAAAATTGGCTAAACTATTAAGCATTTCAAACTCGCCAATTATTGCTAAACTTTGTTCCAAATTGATTGCATGATTTTTTTTCCAATTCACAATTGCATGCAAAATATGAATGTTAAATAAGAAAAAACCATTGAATAGTACAGAAGTTAATAAATTACTAGTACTGTCCATTTTTGAAAACAAATCGGATAATTGTTTCAACTGAAGACTTACTTTATAATTTTCATGAACTAATTGTTGTTGTAAATAATTTGCTTTTTGACTACTAAACTTTTCTTTTTCTATTTTTTCAATCAGTAAGCTGTAATTATAGACAATCGCATTGATTTCTGAGGAATGTGCTGTTTCAGACAAAATTCGTTTAAGAAAAACACCCGCTACTCCAAGATTAATCATAAATAAAAGTCCGAAAGACTTAGCTAAAACCAAACTGGAAGTAAAGCCATAACTTATACCTAAAAAAGCTAAAATAACGGGAGAAACATAAGCAAAAATCACAGCCAATTTAGGCAATGCCTCACTATTGAAAACGCTCCAGCGCAAGAGCTTTTTATACATGGCTTCATTATCTTTACTTACTTTTGCGGTCGCTAAAAAGGTCTGACGCCAGTCTACTTTTTCGCGCAACTCTTTTGTCGCTTCCTGAATTTGCTCAATTATTGTAGCCGTATTTGCTTTTAACAAATGAGAAGCTAAGATTTTTTTTCCCATGAACGTTCCGGTACGATTCAGACTTTGAAACAAAGACTGCTGTCCAAAAATATCCAAATCATAAGCATACGGATGATGAAAATCATTGTACTCCATACCGTCTTCAAAAGGAATGTTTTTGCGTGCTAAAAAATCAATTTCATCAATATTTATGGTAACTAAAGCTTGGGCGATTTTCTTTTGATACGATACGCGAGTATGCCAACGCATTAAAACAAAAAAAGCGGCAACGGCTACAACACCTAAAATGATTAAGCTACTACTGTTGTTTTTTTGATACCCATAAATAGCCAAAATCAATATCAAAATAGCTGCTAAACGCCCAAGACTGATACGATTGTAATGTTGTTGTAGTTGTTTTACTTGAGCTTCATAAAGCGCTTTTTTTTGTCTGTAAATTTCCATTAGATTATTGTAGTGTGAAAAGCAAATATAAGTGTTTTCAAAACTTATGGAAAAAGAAAAAAAATCAACCATAGATTAGACTTCTTAGCAAAAAACTTAACACAGATTGCACAGATTAAAACTTTGTAAAAAAAAACACGAATTATTATAATCAATCGTGTGCAGGTATGCGTGAGGACAATGTTATTGAGTTAAGCTTTTTTTGTGTGATTCTGAGGAACGAAGAATCACATAATGTAAATAACCTTTGCGATTCCTCCTCTGTCGGAATGACAAAATCAAAAGTCGTTTTCTTTAACTTAATGACATTGTGCGTGAGGGATTGAAGTGGAGCTCTTTTTTTATCCCTTTTTTCAAGGGATAAAAAAAAGCGGGAGCGTAAAGCCCGACCCGACCTACTGAGCTTGTCGAAGTATCGGGAGGGGCACGCCCAAATTAAAATACTTTCTTTTAAAAAGTATACTATCTAAGTTTTAAGATAAAATGGCATCGCTTTGTAGCGCCAAAATTGGGATTTCGGAATAATCTGAAAATTTTCGAGTGAGACTTGGACTAAATAACTCGACAAAAAAGTTGCGTTTGTAGGTCACCATGGCCAGAACATCAATGCTTTTTTGGGACACGAAATCTATGATAGTACCTTGAATATCATCTAGCGGAAGAATCGTAAACTGCACTGGTTCGTTGGCAAAATGAGTTTCCCACTCTTTGATGGTTTCTGAATTCACATCGGATTGTTTGGTTTTTACATACAAACATTTTACTTGGGCTTTAGTTTTTTTGGCAATGCTGCAAACTAATTCTAATGCTTTTTTATCTTTTTCTCTGAACTTGGTGGTAAAACCAATGGTTTTAATATTTTGATATACTGCCGTGACGGGTACGCTCAGCACAGGAACTGAAACGGCTGACAATACAGAACCCGTATTTGTACCGACAAAGAAGGTTTCCCAACCCCTAGCTCCGGCGGTTCCCATAACCACAAAATTGATATTTTCTTCTTTGATCGCCTTTTGAATCGTGTTGACCAAATCTCCATCCATCAAACGATGAGTGATTTTTACTTTTGTCAAACCTTCTTTTTCGGCTATGGCTCTCAGTTTAGGAATTTCTTCTTTGAACGCATCAAATTCAGCCAATTGCAATGATTCATATATCATATAATAGTTGTCTGGTGTGAACTGACTGTCTACTATAGGAAGCTGAAAAGTGTGTAATAGTACTAATTCTCCTTCAACTACATTAGCCAAATGCAAGGCATGTACAAATGCATTTGTGGCCACTTCTGAGAAATCTGTTGGAAATAATATCTTTTTCATAATGTGTAAATTTATTTGTTATTGGTCATTTATGTTATGCTTCGCCAATTCACTTCGTTCAGGTCGACTTTGTTAATTTGGTATTTGATTACACAAATTAGTTGTTGATGGTGATTTCATAGCAACTATTGTTTTAAGAATTACCCTTTAAATGTTGATTAAATTTATGAAATGTTTATCCGAACTCGACTGATATTTATCAGTTTACCATATATTTAACTTTAAAATAATACTTTATGGACAACGTTTTAGACTCTTAAAAGGAAATTGAAAAGCCAATACTTTTGCTTACTTTTGCAGGCAAAATAGACACCTCCCATGATTCCAAACGATTCTATAGTTGCTTTAGCTACTCCATCAGGAGCTGGAGCCATTGCCATTATTCGAATTTCAGGTAAAGATGCCATCCAAATTGGTGATTCGGCTTTTCGCTCTATCAAGAACAAAGACTTGACTACTCAAAAAACACATACCCTGCATTTGGGTCATATTGTGGATGGTGAGAAAACCTTGGATCAAGTTTTGGTTTCTATTTTTAAAGGCCCAAATTCTTATACTGGAGAAAATACTATAGAAATCTCTTGCCACGGCTCTACATATATTCAGCAACAAATTATTCAGTTGTTGTTGCGCAAAGGCTGTAGAATGGCTGATGCGGGTGAATTTACACTAAGAGCATTTTTGAATGGAAAATTAGATTTATCCCAAGCCGAAGCCGTTGCCGATTTGATTTCGTCAGACAACGAAGCAAGCCACCAAATTGCGATGCAGCAAATGCGTGGAGGTTTTTCGAACGAAATTGCCAAATTGCGAGAAGAGCTGTTGAATTTTGCTTCACTTATAGAACTCGAATTGGACTTTGCCGAAGAAGATGTAGAATTTGCTGATAGAACCCAATTTCACGAATTGGTCAACCGAATTGAATTTGTATTGAAACGTTTGATTGATTCTTTTGCAGTAGGAAATGTAATCAAAAACGGAATTCCAGTGGCCATTGTAGGCGAACCCAATGTGGGAAAATCGACTTTATTGAATGCTTTATTAAACGAAGAGCGCGCTATCGTTTCGGAAATTGCGGGCACTACGCGTGATACTATCGAAGACGAATTGGTGATTGGCGGTATTGGTTTTCGATTTATTGATACAGCTGGAATTCGCGAGACCAAAGATTATGTAGAAAGCATTGGGATCCAAAAAACATTTGAAAAAATTGAGCAAGCGCAGGTCGTAATTTATTTAAGCCCTCAAACCCCCAAAGGTGGAACTTTGGATAACGTGAAATTGGAACTTGAAAAAATAAAGAATCAGTATCCGTTAAAACCTTTGGTGGTGATCATGAATAAAAAAGATTTATTATCCGAAAATGAAATTCAAAACATTCAAAATCAAATTCCAAATATCCTTTTAATTTCCGCCAAAAACAAAGAAGGTATCGAGGATTTAAAAAATCAATTGCTTTCGTATGTTAACACTGGAGCTCTCAGAAACAACGAAACAATAATCACAAATACAAGACATTACGATTCTTTACTTAAAGCCTTAGAAGAAATACAAAAGGTAAAATTTGGGCTAGAAACGAATCTGTCCAGTGACCTTATGGCTTTGGATATTCGTGAAGCCTTGTACCAATTTGGACTCATTACAGGTCAGGTTACTAATGATGAATTGTTGGGAAATATTTTTGCAAATTTCTGTATCGGCAAATAAATGACCCCACAAGACTTAATCGGAACCTACTCCATTTCAGGAAGCAATCAGGAAGCGAACAATGCTATTACTTATCAAGGAGTTTTAACGCTAACACTTGACGAGTATGACCGCGTTCAAGCCCATTGGTTGATAAACGATGAACAAGTGCAAACCGGTTCTGGATTTTTCAAAAACAATATTTTAGTTATCAATTTCAAGTATAAGGGCGACGACAAAATCACCTACAAAGGCGTTGCGGTCTATCAATGCATAACCAAAGACGTATTGGACGGTTTTTGGTCCGAAAAACATGGCGACCCACGCTATTTGGGAACAGAATACGCTTTACGAATCAAAAGTTCCGAATTTCTTAACTAAATCTTAGCGTTTGTAACCATAGGATTCGTATCAAAACTTGATGCAATACCTTACTTTTGTCTCTCCAATTATATTTAACATGAAAAAACAAATTACACTCCTAGTACTAGCCGCTTTATTCATCTCGCAATCGAGCTTTGCTTGGGGCAAAAAAGGACACGCCTTAGTGGCCGAAATTGCCTTTAACTATCTAGACCCTTCTGTACAAGCCATAGTGACAAAATACCTTAACGGACGCTCTATTCAGGATGCCGCCAATTGGATGGACGAACTTCGCGACGACCACTCCTACGACTATCTAAAACCCTATCATTATGTAAATTTTGACAAAGGCGTGAAAGTAGTCAACCACGAAGGAGACAATATCATTTTCCGATTGACACAAACCATACAGGAACTAAAAAACTACAAAAACCTCTCCGACGAAGAAGTAAAAATGAAAATCTGCATTATTTTTCACTTGGTGGGCGATTTGCACCAACCGCTGCATGTGGGTTTTGGTACTGACAAAGGCGGCAATACCCAACAAATAAACTACAACGGAAAAGGTACCAACCTACACTCCTTTTATGATAGCGGCATCATCAACGCCAGAAACATTTCGCTTAACGATTGCTTGGCTCTCAACACTTATTCTAAACACCAAATCAAACGCTTGGGTAAAATCAATACCGTAAAATGGGCCAAAGAATCTCGAAGCTACTTGCCTACCATTTACGATTACAAAAGCAATGTCGTTCCCGAAACCTATGTAGACACCCAAGCCCCAATCATTAAAAAACAATTACTCCATGCCGGGCTTAGACTAGCCGCAGTACTTACGGCTATTTTTGGTTAATTCACTTTTGTTTTCATATAATAAACTTGCTATTTTTTAGGAGCAGCTAGTTTTTTGCGCACCACACGAGTCGTCCCGCTGTACGCTATATCTTGCTGGGTTTCGTTTTTTAGAACGAGACCCAGCAAGGATACCGCTTCCATCGGGGCTAAGCGACTACGTTTGGTTTTCATAAGCCATCTTTCAAAACATAACGGTTTAATTGAACACAATTCAAATGTTATGATAATTTACACCTGATAGGTTTCTACAACTTTGCTGCGCGAACGTCTCCGACTTCGCGCTATTTAAAATCGTGTTGCCATCCGTAAATGCGATAAAAGTCTCACGCCTTTTCCCGTAGATGACTTTAGAATGATTTCCTGCTCCAGAAAGTATCATGACTTTGTGGAGTGATGAAAAACATTGATGAATGAAAAAGTTATTAGCCACCTCATTCTGTCAAGGATAGTAACGAAAAGCCCGTAAAGGAAACCGTTCCTTTTATAAAACAAACCCCAAAAGAGCGACCAACGGAAGCTTCTTTTGGGGTTATGTTTTATGAACGGGTTCCTGCGGACTTGTAGTGAATAGCCTGCCCGGACAGCTTACAAAAAAAATATACTATTGTTTATGTAAAAAAAAATAGCTATTAAACTTCTATTTATCAATACTTTAATAATAGTTTTAGCTTTTAATTATTTTTTGAAACGCAACCTTTTCTTTGAATGCCTCTCTTGATAGAAAATAAATAAATCTATTACTTATGAAAAAATTTAAATTACAAGCCGCAGCAATTTTATTTGTAGCTACTTCAATTTTTACTGCATGCAGTAACGATGACGACACTCCAAATGTGGTAACCAAAAAATCATTAGTCTCTAAAGTGGAGGGCGCTACAACCGTAAAAAAAGATGTTGAGCTTCCGTTGACAGTAACTTTTGGGGTTGAGAATAACTGCGGTGCTTTTAACAAATTTACCGAAACAACCGATGGCACTACCAAAACAATTGAGGTAGAAGCAAAATATCAAGGAAGCGATTGCGGAACCACTGCAGCTACCAAAACTGGCGTTTATAAGTTTAAAAGTGCAACCACTGGAACCTTTACCTTGAAATTCAAGAAAACAGCCACTGAATTTATTACACATACAATTGTAGTGAATTAACTTTTTTCTAGTTTCTTAATGTTGCAAATCACTGGCTCAAAAGGTCAGTGTTTTTTATTTGGTGTTCCGTTTATCTATAAAAAAAAGGAAATTAATGCTAGGCATAATTTCCTTTTTCTGTTTTTTTTTTATTTTGAAAACTCTACTTTTTTCAGTTTTTCCCATCCGCCTCGAGTGAAATCTGGAATTTGAACGGGTGCCGAATTATTATCTAACGAAAGTTCTGTTAGCGGCGCCAAACAAGACCACTCGGCCAAATCGTAAACGTCCATATCTAGTGGCAATCCATTTTGCAAACAATAAATCAAACGATAATCCATGATGTAATCCATACCGCCATGCCCTCCTACTTTCTTAGCTTTTTCCTCGATATCGATTACAATTGGGTTTTTGTATTTTTTCATTAATGCTTCTTTTACTTCTTTAGGAACGAAACTGTGAGCGTTTAAATTTTCGTGATTTGGTGCTACATCTTTACCTAAATTTTTGGAATCCAAAGCATAACCTTCTAATGGATATTTATTAGCAAAACCTTTAGTCCCCGTTAATTGATACATTCTAGAATAAGGTCTTGGGTTAGCCACATCGTGTTGAATCTGAATGGTTTTTCCTTTTTCGGTACGAATCATGGTCATGGTGTGATCACCATTGCGAAAATCTTTCAAGTCTTGTCCTTTGGTTTCTTTAATAAATGCTGGAATTCCCACCGCTTTGGTATCCATAGACACTAAATAATTCATTTTGTCGCCACGATGAATGTTCAATGCCAAACAAGCCGGTCCCATACCATGTGTAGCATAAATATCGCCACGGTGCTTGGTGTTGTAATCTAAGCGCCAATTGTTCCAGTATTCTCCCCAAAACGGTTCCAAATTATGAATATAAGCTCCTTCTGCGTGTAAAATTTCACCAAAAAGACCTTGTTGCGCCATATTCAACGTCGTCAATTCAAAAAAATCATACACACAATTTTCTAACTGCATACAATGTTTGCGTGTTTTCTCTGAAGTATTAATCAAGTCCCAAATTTCATCCATTGTCATCGCTCCAGGTACTTCTATCGCTACGTTTTTCCCCTCTTTCATGGCTTGCACTCCAATTTGTGCATGATGTTTCCAGTCGGTAGCGATGTAAACCAAATCAACATTTGGAAGAGCTGTAACTTGTCGCCAAGCGTTTTCATTGCCAAAAAATTCTTTGGCCTTCGGGAAGCCATTTTTTACCAAAGCTTCATTGGATGACTTGGTATTAGCTTCAAGCATATCACAAAGCGCTACTATTTCAACTCCAGGAATTTGTGTCATGCGAGCAACTGCATCAGATCCTCTCATCCCTAAACCTATAAAAGCAACTCTTACGGTTGGAATTGGTGCTATGGCAAGGCGCAACACATCGGTTTGCCCTTTGGTACGCTTTGGAGTTGGGGTTTTTATCATTTGTGCACTAGCATGTATCCATCCCAGAAAAAGACAAAAAACAAAAATAAAATTAACACAACGCGTTTTCATAATGCTATATAGTTAGAGGGTTTGCTTTTTATTTTCAAACGAATATCACCAATTTTTTGAAAAAAAAAATTCAAAAAATTAATGAGAGTAACCAAAAGGTATTGACAATAAGATTAACCAATGATAAATTACAATTCGACTAATGATCCAATGGTAATTTGTTGCATGGACTTGAGCGTTTCTTCCCTTACAAAAATTAATCCATGACGCAAATGGCATGTTGCTTCGCTTTTACAATCTGCACAAGGTTCATAGAAGTTAAGTGAAGCACAAGGTAATAGAGCAATCGCTCCATCAAATAATCGATGCACATCAGCCAAAGTGATGTCATGTTTGGATTTCAAAAGATAATATCCCCCTAATTTACCTTGTTTACTACCTACAAAATGTGCTCGTTTTAAATCTAATAATATTTGCTCCAAAAATTTCTTTGGTATATTTGCTCCCTCAGAAATAGCAAAAGTCTTGGCTATTTCACCTTCTTTTTGTTGCGCCAAATACAGAAGAGCTTTTAAAGCATATTTCGTTTTTTGTGATAACATTTTGATTATTTTCTGCTAAAATACAAAAAAACCAATATAGCTGATATAAATTAATGGAGCGCTATTTTCTTTGTTTTATGGCTTTGACTTTGTAAGAACTTCATTTTAGTCAACCAAAAACCGTCTCTTTTTTTAGTTTCTTTTTGATAGGATTTCGATTTATTTTTCGAGTTCTCTTATGTAATTGACTAACTGCCATCGTTGATCTTCGGTCATTAACTCCTCATAAGAAGCCATTGGAGGTTTTCCATTGGTTAATTTCCAAAAAATCACACCATCGGATTCATTTTTTACTTTGAAAGCTGAAAAGTTGGCTGGTTTTTTATCTAATGTCAGTCCAGCCTCTCCATTTCCTTTTCCTTTGACTCCGTGACACAGTACACACATTTGTTCGAAAATACGTTTTCCTTCAGCGGTGGCCTTGGCATTGCCTTTGAAAGGATTTTGGAGTGCATCGGCAGTTTTTGGAGCTTTCCAATCTGACGCTTGAGCAAAAACAAATTGTCCTCCGATGCTAAATAAAACCACAACTAATAAATAAGAAAAATTGGTTTTCATGGCGAAATCGATTTAGTATTGTTACTCAAAATTATGACAATTGCTACGTGAAAAGACTGATAAATATCATCAAAATGAATTTTTGCGAAAACTTATAGCATTTCAACTACAATAATGAATAAAAAAAACGCCTCGATACTAATTATGAGGCGTTTAAGTAAATAAAAATTGATTTTACAATATATAATCTGTATTGATAAAATTCGATTCTTTGCTATTTAGCAAGTCTTGTAAAATAGCATTATTATAAGCATTATCTTTTGAAGCTACAAAAGTTCTGATAGAGAATGAACGCAAGGCATCATGGATACTCAGTGTCGCAACAGCAGAATCTTTTCGTCCTGTAAAAGGGAACACATCTGGTCCTCTTTGACAAGAACTGTTCAAGTTTACTCTACAAACCAAATTGACTAAAGTATCAATTAGTGGCGCAATGGTTTTGATGTCTTTTCCAAACAAACTCACTTGCTGTCCATAATTGGATTCTGCCATGTCATTTAATGGCTCTTGAATGTCTTTGAAAGTCAAAATAGGGACGATTGGTCCAAATTGCTCTTCATGGTACACTCGCATGTTTTTATTTACTGGAAAAACAACCGCTGGAAAAATTGAATTTTCAGTTTTTTGTCCCCCTTTCGCATTAATAACTTTTGCCCCTTTGGCAATAGCATCATCAATTAATTCTTGAATATAATTGGGTTTTTCAACCTCTGGAAGCGGTGTAAGCATCACACCTTTTTCCCATGGATTTCCGTATTTTAATTCGTCAACTTTTGCTGCAAAACGGGTATTAAAATCATTGGCAATTGATTCGTGAACATACAATACTTTCAAGGCAGTACAACGCTGTCCATTGAACGAAAGTGAACCCGTGATGCATTCTTGAATGGCCAAATCCAAATCAGCATCAGGTAAAATGATTGCTGGATTTTTGGCTTCTAATCCTAAAATCAAACGCAAACGGTTTTTATTTGGGTGTTGATCTTGCAAAGCAATGGCCGATTTACTATTCCCAATCAAGGCCAATAAATCTACTTTTCCAGATTGCATTACTGGAGTCGCTACCTCTCTTCCACGTCCATATAAAATATTGATGGCTCCTTTTGGAAAACTACTTCTGAAGGCTTCTAATAAAGGGGAGATCAATAAAACGCCGTGTTTTGCAGGTTTAAAAATTACTGGATTTCCCATAATCAAAGCGGGAATCAGCAATGAAAAGGTTTCATTTAAAGGATAATTGTAAGGTCCTAAACAAAGTACAACACCTAACGGACCACGACGTACCATGGCATGAATTCCTTGTACTTTTGAAAAATGAGCACTACGGCTGTTTAATTCCTTCAAACTTTCGATAGTATCATAAATGTACTCAACGGTTCTGTCAAATTCTTTTTCGGAATCGCCTAACGTTTTTCCGATCTCCCACATCAACAATTTCACTACTTCTTCTCTCGTTGATTTCATTTGAGAAACGAAGTTCTCCATGCATTTGATACGATCCGCTACTTTCATGGTTGGCCACAACCCTTGACCATTATTATAAGCGGCGTGTGCAGCCTCTACAGCCTCTAAAGCTTCGGCTTCGCCCATAAATGGAATAGAACCTAATAAAGTTGGAGCATAGTCTACAGTAGAGGAAATAGTTGAATATACTGGTGTTGTTTTTCCTGTCCATTTTTTTAACTCCCCATTTACGAGATAAGTATCTTGATTGACAAGAGTTTGTATTTGATATTCTTGAGGTATTACTTCCATTGATAACAATTTAAAAATTAATAATAGTTCTTATTGTAGCATTAGTCTGGTGCTACAACCTCACCGTTCCAGGCCAAAATACCTCCAACTAAGTTATAGGCATTTTCAAAACCCAATTCATTCATGATTTCACAAGCTTTTCCGCTTCTTGCACCAGAACGACAGTACACATAATAATTTTTAGATTTATCCAACGCTTCTATAGCTGAGATAAACGCTGGACCTTGGTGGATATCAATATTTAAGGCAGATGCGATAATTCCATCATTGTATTCGTCTTCAGTTCTTACATCAAGTATAACTGCATTTGAATCGGCTTCTAATTGCTCAATCCAATCTTCTTGTGTTAAATTCATAGCTTCTTTTTTTGTA
>CAUPCW010000098.1:0-12240 GCA_963509895.1 uncultured Flavobacterium sp. | reverse complement strand
TCCAAATGATGCTAGAATCATTATCCAAAAAGTAATTTTAGCGGCTCAAGCGCGTCACGCAGCTAAGAAAGCTCGTGAAATGGTACAACGTAAAACCGTTATGGGCGGTGGAGGTTTGCCAGGTAAACTATCTGATTGTTCAGAGCAAGATCCTGCAAGATGTGAAGTATATCTTGTCGAGGGAGATTCGGCAGGTGGAACTGCAAAACAAGGTCGTGATCGTGCGTTTCAAGCTATTTTGCCTTTGAGAGGTAAGATTTTGAACGTGGAGAAAGCCATGCATCACAAAGTTTTTGAAAACGAAGAGATTCGAAATATTTTTACGGCACTTGGAGTTACTGTAGGTACTGAGGATGATAGTAAGGCTTTAAATATTTCTAAACTACGTTACCATAAAGTTATCATCATGTGTGATGCGGATGTCGATGGTAGTCACATTTCTACCTTGATTTTGACCTTCTTTTTCCGTTTTATGAAAGAATTAATTGAAGAAGGACACGTGTATATTGCAGCACCACCATTGTACTTGGTTAAAAAAGGAAACAAAAAGGAGTATGCTTGGAATGATGTGCAACGTGATCAAGCTAATGAACGAATGGGAGGAAGTGCTGGTATTCAAAGATACAAAGGTCTTGGGGAAATGAATGCAGAACAATTATGGGAAACTACAATGGATCCTAATTTTAGAACCTTACGTCAAGTAAATATTGATAGTCTAGCTGAAGCAGATCGCGTTTTTTCGATGTTAATGGGAGATGAGGTACCACCTCGTAGAGAATTTATTGAAAAAAATGCTGTTTATGCCAATATAGATGCTTAAATTAGGGGATTGATTGTAAGAATCAATTTCACATATAAACAAAATTAGAAAAAAATGAAAGTTACCATTGTAGGAGCAGGAAATGTTGGAGCAACCTGCGCAGATGTAATTGCTTATAGAGGAATTGCAAGCGAAGTAGTTTTATTAGATATTAGAGAAGGTTTTGCCGAAGGAAAGGCAATGGACATTTCTCAATGTGCCACTAATACTGGTTTTAATACCAAAGTATCTGGAAGCACTAATGATTATTCCAAAACAGCTAATAGTGATGTTGTAGTTATTACTTCTGGGATTCCAAGAAAACCTGGAATGACAAGAGAAGAGTTAATCGGTATCAATGCTGGTATAGTAAAATCTGTAGCTGAAAATGTTTTAGCTCATTCGCCAAATTGTATTGTAGTTGTGGTTTCAAATCCTATGGATACCATGACGTATTTAGCTTTAAAAGCAACAGGCTTACCAAAAAACAGAATTATTGGAATGGGAGGAGCTTTAGATAGTTCTCGTTTTAGATATTATTTATCAAAAGCGTTGGATGTGCCTTCTAATGATATCTCAGCTATGGTTATTGGTGGACATGGAGATACAACCATGATTCCTTTAACTCGTTTAGCAGCTTATAACGGTATTCCTGTTTCTCAATTTGCGTCTCAAGAAGTACTTGATAAAGTCGCTGCTGATACGATGGTTGGTGGAGCTACATTAACAGGGTTATTAGGAACATCAGCTTGGTATGCGCCAGGAGCTTCTGTTGCTTACTTGGTGGATAGTATTTTGAATGATCAAAAGAAAATGATTGCGTGTTCTGTTTTGTTGGAAGGGGAATATGGACAAAATGATATCTGTATCGGAGTACCATGTATTATTGGTAAAAATGGAGTAGAACAAATTCTTGATATCCATTTAAATGATGCTGAAATAGCTGCATTTGCCAAGAGTGCTGAAGCGGTTAGAGGTATGAATGCTGATTTGAAATCGGTGTTAGCATAACGTTTTATATACCATGAAAAAAAAACTGCACTTTTGCAGTTTTTTTTTTGAGATTAATTAATAAAAAAATTGGTTAATCTTTTCGTTAATGATATATTTGCTCGGTTTAAAAAAAATGACATAATGCACGATTGATTTTTTTGTTTTAAAAAAAACGATGTCAAAGCTTATTTTATTGAGGTTTAAAACAAAAAGAGTAATTAAAAAATAATTAATTTTTAGTAATAATGCAGAATAAAGGACTTATTAAATTTTTCGCAATTCTATTTGCATTGGTAAGTATTTACCAACTTTCTTTCACATTTGTATCGGATAAGATTCAAGGTGATGCTAAATCTTTCGCTGGTGGAAACACTGAAAAAGAAGTAAAGTATTTAGATTCCATAGGGAAAGAAAAAGTGTTTAATCTTGGTTTTACAGATTTTACCTACAATGAAGTTAAAGACAAACAAATCAATAAAGGTCTTGACTTAGAAGGAGGAATTAACGTAATTCTTCAAATTTCTGTTAAAGACATTTTGAAAGGATTATCTAATAATTCTAAAAACCCAATTTTCAACAAGTCTTTAGCTGATGCAACCGCTAACCAAAAAGGAAATCAAACGTATTTAGATGCCTTTTTTGAAGCTTTTGAAGCGAATGCTAATGGAACTACGAAGTTAGCTTCTCCTGAAATTTTTGCAAACAGAAGTTTACAAGGTGAGGGTGGTGTTGATTTTCAAATGACCGATGCTCAAGTTCAAAAAGTTATTAAAAGAAAAGTTAACGAATCTGTTGAAAGTGCTTTTGGTGTATTAAGAGAGCGTATCGACAAATTTGGAGTTACTCAACCTAACATTCAAAAAATTGGTGAAACTGGAAGAATTCTTGTAGAGTTGCCAGGTGCAAAAGATGTTGATAGAATCAAAAGATTATTACAAGGTAAAGCCGAATTACAATTCTGGGAAACCTATAAAATTGAGGAAATTGGTAATTTCTTAGTAGCTGCGAATGATGCTTTGAAGAAAACGGAAGTTGCAACAGTAGAAACTAAAAAAGTAGCAAAAGATACTTTAAGTGCTTTATTGACTGACGAAAAAGATTCAACTGCTACAAAAGCAGGAAAAAATCCTTTATTCGATAAAATTATTGCTCAAGGTGGTGGCCCTGTATTAGGAATGTTTTCTCCTAAAGATACAGCTGTTGTTAATGGTTACTTAAAAAGACCTGATGTAAAAAACTTATTAGTTGGGGAACAACGTTATGCTAAATTTGTTTGGGGTAAGCCAACTACTATTGAAGATGCAAAAGCAAAAGGGAAAAAAATTGATGCAGTAGAGTTATACGCATTAAAAGGAAATAGAAATGATGCGCCTTCGATGGCTGGTGGTGTGGTAACAGACGCCACAGATACTTTTGACCAAATGGGTAAACCAGCGGTTTCTATGCAAATGAATAGCAAAGGAGCTAAAGAATGGGAAGAATTAACAGGTAGAGCTTACACTTCAAAAGGATATATTGCTATTGTTTTGGATAACGTGGTGTATTCAGCTCCAGGTGTTTCAAGCGGTCCAATTTCTGGTGGTAGATCTGAAATCTCTGGTAACTTTGATATTACTGAAACTAAGGATTTAGCTAACGTTTTAAGAGCGGGTAAATTACCTGCTGCTGCTGATATCGTTCAATCTGAAGTGGTAGGACCATCTTTAGGTCAAGAAGCAATTGATAATGGTACTACTTCAGCGCTTGTTGGATTATTGTTAGTGTCTCTTTGGATGATGGTATATTACGGTAAGGCTGGTTGGTATGCTAACTTAGCTTTGGCAGTAAACTTATTATTCTTGTTCGGAATTTTAGCAAGTTTAGGTGCGGTATTAACTTTGCCTGGTATTGCGGGTATCGTATTGACGATGGGTACAGCAGTAGATGCGAACATCATTATTTATGAAAGAGCAAAAGAAGAATTACGTGCAGGAAAAACTTTAAATGAAGCTGTTGTTGCTTCTTACAGCTGGAAAGGTGCTATGCGTTCTATTGTTGATGCGAACGTAACACACATTTTGACTGGTGCAGTATTATTTATCTTTGGTTCAGGACCAATCAAAGGTTTTGCTACAACATTATTAATTGGTATCATAACTTCATTGTTTACTTCTATTTTTATTGCTAGAATTTTTATCGATAGAAATATTAATGGTAAAAATGACTTGTCATTTGTTACTAATTTTTCTAAAAACTTCTTTACTAATTTCCACTTTAACTTCCTAGGAATTAAAAAATGGTCTTATGCATTTTCAGCTATTGTAACTGTAGTATCTATTATATCAATTGCTACTAATGGTTTTGATCAAGGAGTTGATTTTGTTGGAGGAAGAACGTTCCAAGTGCGTTTTGAAAAACCAATCAAAGCAGAAGAAGTTAAAGAAGAATTAACTAAAGTTTTTGGTAGTGCTGAAGCAAAAGTTTTTGGTAATGATAATCAGTTAAAAATTACTACTAAATATAAAGTTCAAGTAAACGGAAGTGAAGCCGATGAGGAAGTGAACAAAATGTTATATGAAACCTTAAAGAAACATTATTCTGCTGGGGTTACTTATGATAAGTTTGTTAATGCTTATGATGGTAAAAATATTGGAGTGATGTACGCTTCAAAAGTTGGACCAACTGTTGCAGAGGATATTAAAACGAATGCTTATTGGGCAGTTTTAGGTGCAATGCTTATTGTAGGATTGTATTTGGTAATCAGTTTCAGAAAATGGCAATATAGTTTAGGAGCTCTTGCTGCGGTAGCGCACGACGTTATCTTTGTATTGGGAATCTATTCATTGTGCTACAAATTCATGCCATTCGGAATGGAAATTGACCAACACTTTATTGCGGCTATCCTTACTGTTATTGGTTATTCTATGAATGATACTGTAATTGTATTTGACAGAGTTCGTGAATTCTTAGATGGTAAGACTAAAGGTAACTTTAGTGAAATTGTAAATAACTCTATTAACTCTACGATGTCTAGAACAATTAATACATCATTGACAATGATTGTAGTATTGTTAATCATGTTTGTGTTTGGTGGAGAGTCAATTAGAGGATTTATCTTCGCTATGTTGATTGGTATTATAGTTGGAACGTATTCTTCACTATTTATTGCTACTCCAGTATTAGTAGATTCTATCTCTATTGCGGATAAAAAATTAATTGAAGAAAGACATAACGAAAATAGCTAGTAGTTATTTCATCATTTATAAAGGATGCACCGAAAAGTGCATCCTTTTTTTTTGTTTTTCTCTTTGTAGACTAAATATAACTTTTGTTTTATCTTTATTTTCATCGTTATTTATTAGATTTGTTTTGAAGAATTTTTATAAAATTATCTTCCATTTTAAATTAATTTCACAATTATGAAAAAAGTAATTTTAAGTACTATGATTATTTCTTCTTCTTTGCTTTCGTTTGGGCAATCCGCGATAAAGTATCCTGCCACTAAAAAGATTGATAAAGTAGATGTGTATTTTGATAATTCCATTCCAGATCCTTTTCGATGGTTGGAAGATGACCGTTCAGCCGAAACTGCTGAATGGGTGAAAGATCAGAACAAAGTAACCTTCGATTATTTAGCAGCGATTCCGTTTCGAAATGCAATCAAAGCACGTATGGAAAAACTTTGGAATTACGAAAAAGTATCAGCACCTTTTAAAGAAGGAGATTATACGTACTATTATAAAAATAATGGATTGCAAAATCAATCGGTTATGTATAGAAAAGATGCTAAAGGTATTGAAGAGTTGTTTTTGGATCCGAATACTTTTTCAAAAGATGCTACAACTTCATTGGATGGTGTAAGTTTTTCTAAAGATGGTTCTTTAGTGGCTTATTCTATCTCAGAAGCGGGAAGTGATTGGAGAAAAGTAATTTTTATTGATGCCAAAACAAAACAAAGTATCGGAGAACCTTTAGTGGAAGTGAAATTTAGTGGTTTATCTTGGAAAGGGAATGAAGGGATTTTTTATTCTAGTTATGAAAAACCAAAAGGAAGTGAACTTTCGGCTAAAACAGACCAACACCGTTTATTCTTTCACAAACTTGGAACCAAACAAGCCGAGGATGCCATACTATTTGGTGATCAAGAAAAACGCAGATATGTTGGTGGTTACGTATCGGATGATAATCGTTATTTGTTTATTTCTGCCGCTAATTCTACTTCAGGAAATGAATTGTACTTAAAAGATTTATCTGTTCCAAATAGCCCTATTGTTGCTATTCATAAAGGATTTGAGTATGATGTTGATGTTTTGGATAATGTTGGCACTACACTTTTTATAGTAACCAATTTGAAAGCACCTAACAAAAGGATTGTTACGGTTGATGTAGCGAATCCAGGTGTTGAAAATTGGAAAGATTTGATTCCAGAAACTGAGCAAGTATTAAATCCATCGACGGGTTCAGGGTATATTTTTGCTAATTATATGAAAGATGCTGTTTCTGTGGTGAAACAATTTGATTATAAAGGAAAATTAATCCGCACCATTGCCTTGCCGGGTGTTGGAACAGCTTCAGGTTTTGGTGGTAAAGCCAAAGATAAAGAGTTGTATTTCTCATTTACTAACTATGTAACTCCGGGTACTACTTATACCTTCTTCCCTGAAAGTGGTAAATCTTCGGTTTATGTTAAGCCTAAAGTTGATTTTGTTTCTGAAGAATATGAGTCTAAGCAAGTGTTTTTTACGTCAAAAGATGGAACCAAAGTACCGATGATTATCACACATAAGAAAGGATTGGAATTAAACGGAAAGAATCCAACCATTTTGTACGGTTATGGTGGATTTAATGTGAGTTTAACACCAAGTTTTAGTATTGCCAATGCGGTTTGGTTAGAAATGGGCGGAATTTATGCCGTTGCCAATATGCGTGGGGGCGGAGAATACGGTAAAAAATGGCATGACGCTGGAACCAAAATGCAAAAACAAAATGTATTTGATGATTTCATTGCAGCAGGTGAATATTTAATTGCTCAAAAATATACTTCTTCTGATTTCTTAGCGATTCGCGGTGGTTCTAACGGTGGGTTATTGGTTGGCGCCGTGATGACACAAAGACCCGACTTGATGAAGGTAGCACTTCCTGCGGTTGGTGTTTTGGACATGTTGCGTTATCATACGTTTACTGCTGGTGCAGGTTGGGCGTACGACTATGGTACAGCCGAAGATTCCAAAGAAATGTTTGCCTATTTAAAAGGCTATTCACCAGTGCATAATGTTAAGTCTGGGGTAAAGTATCCTGCTACATTAGTAACCACCGGAGATCATGACGATAGAGTTGTGCCAGCTCACAGTTTTAAGTTTGCGGCCGAATTGCAAGAAAAACAAACAGGTACTAATCCTGTTTTAATTCGGATTGAGACCAATGCAGGACATGGTGCCGGAAAACCAGTTTCTAAAACTATTGAAGAAGCTGCCGATATTCAGGCGTTTACTTTGTTCAATATGGGATTTAAGTCCATTCCTAAATAATACAAATTTTTAGTTTACTTTTGAAAGCATTCCTAGATTCATAGGAATGCTTTTTTATTTAAACCAATAAAGCATGCGGTTATTTATTTCTTTTTTATTCCTCCTTTGTAGTAATCTTATTTGGTGTCAATCGAGTAAGGATAGCTGGAAAGTAGGTTTTTCTTATGGAACAGGAAATGCTATTAAAAACACCGATTATACCTATACCAATTCCAGTTATAAAGTACTGTTTTATAAAAAATGGCGGACCTACAAGAAAATTGATTTTACTTTTTTCTTTGGTCCTGAATACAATCACGCTTCTCATCAATTGCTAAATTTTTATTTTGTAAAACCTGAAACGCCAGATTATGAAGCCAAACGTGATGCTTTTATGCAATTAAAAACCATTAATGAAGGTGTTTTGCACTTAGGAATGACGGTTCAAAAAAAGATTGGTAAACGAAGTGCTATTTACGTTTTAGGTAGTATAAGTCCAATGCTTACGGATACCGAAAGTGAACGATTGTCTAAAGGATTTGCTTTTTGTGACATTCTAGCACTAGGGTATACTTTAGATTTCAAGTATTTTGCATTGGATGTACGACCTAGTTTTCGACACACTTCCAATGCTGGTTTGAATACATCCAACGCCGGTTTTAATACTAAAAATATAGAACTAGGGTTTGTTTTTCCACTATAAAAAAGCGCTACTAGAAAGTAACGCTTGATAAATATATAACTAGAATGTTTTAAGCTTCTTTTTTGGCTCTAAAAACAAAAAACAAACCAATAAGGATAAAAGGAATACTCAACCATTGTCCAGTAGAAAGAATGTTGCCTAAATCACTTTCAAAACCACCTTGACTTTCTTTTACCGACTCAACAATGATACGAACCGTAAATAAAAGTACTAGAAACAATCCAAACAAAAAGCCTGATTTCTTTCTTACCTCTGTTTTCCAATACAAGAAAAACAAAATGGCAAAAACGAAGATGTAACAAAATGCCTCATACAATTGAGTTGGATGTTTAACAGGAACTTGTGCCAATAAATCAGCAAACTTTGGATCAGTTGCAATTGCAGTATACGCCTCTTTCGGGTTTGTAATTCCAGTAGCATTTACAACATCTCTGGGACTAAATTGATCTCTCAAAAAGCGAATTCCAAAAGAAGAAGTGGTTTCTTTTCCTATGATTTCAGAATTAAAAAAATTACCCAAACGCACAAAAATAGCGCCGCTAGCCACAGGAATAACTACGCGATCCAAAATCCATAATTGTGGACGTTTCAGAATGTTTTTGCTGTAAAAATACATAGCAATTACGATAGAAATAGCAGCACCATGACTCGCTAAACCTGTAAAACCTGTAAATTCCCAACCCTTGATGAAACCCAAAAGGTTTCCATTGGCATTTTCACGAATAGGAAGTGCAATTTCAACTAGATGATTGCGGTAATATTCCCAATCATAAAAGAAAACATGACCCAATCGCGCGCCAATCAACGTAGCTAAGACGGTCCATATAAAAAGCGAATCCAATTTGTCTATCGATTCTCCTTCGCGTTCAAAAATATGTTTCATGATGTACCAACCCAATCCAAAAGCTACTACAAACATTAGACTGTAATATCGGATTATAAAAAAGCCTAAATCTAATCCTTCAGATGGATTCCAAACCAAGTTCAAAGCGTGTGTCATGTGTAATTTTTTTGTAAATATAAACTTTAAATGTAATCAAATTGAGAACGTTGAATTACTATTTGTGTGCGCATTTTTTTTCAGGAACAGGGTCGTAGCCTTTTCCACCCCAAGGATGACAACTCAAAATACGTTTCAAACCCAAATAACTGCCAAACAAAAAGCCGTGTTTTTGTAATGCTTCTATCATGTAGCTCGAGCAAGTGGGTTCGTACCTGCATGCGGCTGGTGTAAAAGGGGAAATGGCTCCTTGATAAAAGCGTACCAAAAGAATTAATGGGTAAGTAAAAATTTTATTCAACATCATCTTTTGTAAGTCAACTAATCATTAGGAGCAGTAAACAAAGGTGTTTTTTCAGTAATCATAGTTCCCGCTGTCCGTTATATCTTTGCCTTTTTAAAGGAAAAAGGCAAAGGATGCCACTCCCATCGGGGCTAAAAGGATAGAAATTGTTTTTTTGGAAACTTTAATTTTCAACTTCTAACTTCTAACTTTAAATTATATACTAAAAGTAGTGCCTTCTTTCCCGTCCTTCAATTGAATGCCTAGCGCCAATAATTGGTCTCTAATTTGGTCAGAAAGCGCAAAGTTTTTATTTTCTCTGGCTTGCTTTCTCATTTCAATTAATAACTGAATGGTTCCTTCTAATTTGTCGTTATTGCTATCGGTGATTTTTTCATTCTCAAGACCCAAAACCTCAAACACAAAAGCTTCTATAGCAGCCGTAAATGTTGTCAAATCTTCTGCTGTTATAGTTTCTTTGCCATCTTTAATGACATTAATATAACGAACGCCTTCGAATAAATGTGCAATCAAAATTGGTGTATTAAAATCATCATTCATCGCATCATAACACAATTGTTTCCAATCTTCAATGGCAACAGACGATTGAGTACTTGTAGGTAAGTCTTTCAATAACGAAAGGGCTTCCATTAATCGTTTGTATCCTTTTTCGGCAGCCACGATAGCATCATCCGAAAAATCAAGAATGCTTCTATAATGCGCCTGTAGCATAAAGAAACGGGTCACTGAAGCAGAAAACGGTTTGCTCAAAATAGTATTGTCTCCAGTCAAAATCTCTCCAGGCAAAATATTATTCCCAGTCGATTTTGCCATTTTTTTACCGTTTAAAGTAAGCATATTAGCGTGCATCCAATAATTCACAGGTGTGTGTCCTGTACACGCTTCATTTTGAGCAATTTCACATTCGTGATGTGGGAATTTCAAATCCATTCCACCACCGTGAATGTCAAAATGATTGCCCAAGTATTTAGTACTCATTGCAGTACACTCTAAGTGCCAACCTGGGAATCCATCACTCCACGGCGAAGGCCAACGCATAATATGTTGAGGCTCCGCTTTTTTCCATAAAGCAAAATCTTGAGGATTTCGTTTGTCGGATTGACCGTCTAGGTCTCTAGTATTAGCCAACATATCTTCAATGTTTCTTCCACTCAAGATACCATAATGATGGTCTTCATTAAATTTTACTACATCAAAATAAATAGAACCATTGGCTTCATAGGCAAAACCATTGTCTATTATTTTCTTGATAATTTCAATTTGCTCAATGATATGTCCAGTAGCTGTAGGTTCAATACTTGGAGGTAAAAAATTGAAGGCGCTCAAAATACGATGAAAATCAACAGTATAACGTTGAACCACTTCCATCGGTTCCAGTTGTTCTAATCTCGCTTTTTTAGCAATTTTATCTTCTCCTTCATCTACATCATCCACGATATGTCCCACATCGGTAATGTTACGCACATAACGAACTTTGTATTCCAAATGCAATAAATACCTGAATATTACATCAAATGACATAAAAGTTCTCACGTTTCCTAAATGCACATTACTGTAAACAGTGGGACCACAAACATACATTCCTACATTTCCTTCGTGAACGGGTACAAATGGTTCTTTTTCTCCAGATAGAGAATTGTATATTTTGAGGGGTTGGCTTTTATATAATGACATGAAGTTTTTACAGTTTAATCGTTAATTTGTTGAATCGTTTTTCGTTTAATCGTTGATTTGTTTAGTTGTTGAACTGTTTAATCGTTGATTTTACTGTGAAAGATAATATTTTTTTAAGCTGTTAATTTGATTACAAATTTTTTCAAGTTGTTCTCTACAAAGTAAATATTCTTCTTTAGTAATATAGTCCAGATCTTTTGAAATTATTAAATGATTTAATGTTTCAGTGGCTGAAGAATATGATATAGTTAAAAAATGAGCTTTGTCTTTATTTGTGTTTCTAGAAGTTCCTTCTGCTATATTTGTTGCGATTGATGATGTACTTCTTTTTATTTGAGAAGTAATACCATAAATTTCACTTGATGGAAAATTGTTAGTCAGTTTATAAATTGTTAAAACAAATTCTCGGGAATTTTGCCAAACGTCAAGTTTTTCAAATGAAAAAATATACATATTTATTCCAATTTAACAATTTAACAATTCAACGATTCAACAATAATTTAGAATTTCGTTTCTAGTTTTATGTAATCCAAGAATTCTCTTCTGGTTTGAGCTTCTTTGAATTTTCCACCAAATTCAGAGGTTACCGTACTACTTTCGATATCTTTTATTCCTCTAGAATTCACGCAAAGATGTTTGGCGTCTATTACACAAGCAACATCTTCTGTTCCTAATGCTCTTTGTAATTCTTGAACAATTTGCATTGTCAAACGCTCTTGTACTTGAGGTCTTTTTGCATAATATTCAACAATTCTATTCATTTTGGACAAGCCAATTACAGTACCTTTAGAAATATATGCCACATGTGCTCTTCCTATAATGGGTAACAAATGATGTTCACAAGTAGAATATAAGGTGATGTTTTTTTCAACCAACATCTCACCGTATTTGTAGTTATTGTCAAAGGTTGAGGCTTTTGGTTTTTTATTTGGATTTAAACCTCCAAAAATTTCTTTCACAAACATTTTTGCTACACGATTTGGAGTGCCTTTTAAGCTGTCATCTGTTAAATCCATACCCAAAGTAAGCAACATATTTTCTACATCTTTTTTGATGCGCTCAATTTTTTCTTCATCCGAAATAGCAAAAGCATCTTTTCTTATTGGGTTTTGAGCATTGGTGCTAATATGGTTGTTTCCAATTTCGTCGTGGAATTCTTCGTTATTTGTCATTAAAAATTACTATTTGTTGGGTGTGTATTTTTCAAGGGGTAAAGATAAATAATAAATAGTAACAAATTCAATCGCTTGAGGGAATTAATTGCCTTGTTTTTCTTAATAT
>CAUPCW010000097.1:0-12668 GCA_963509895.1 uncultured Flavobacterium sp. | reverse complement strand
ACATTAAAACTCAACAATCAAATCTTTTTTTCTTGAATAAAAAACCAATTTAAATTGTCAAACCCTTCCTGTCAAATCGAGCGCAGTCGAGATTCACAAACTCTTCTCGACTGAGCTAGAAGTGACAAAAAATGTATTTTACATTAAAACTCAACAATCAAATCTTTTTTTCTTGAATAAAAAACCAATTTAAATTGTCAAACCCTTCCTGTCAAATCGAGCGCAGTCGAGAACAGCTTGTGAATCTCGACTGCGCTCGAAATGACAAAGGACAATAGATTGAAAATTAGTTCAACAACTCCACTTACAAAGAAGCCAAAATCATCCTGTCGTTTCCGTAAATGTCTTTTTTCAACTCCACGTTTTGAAAGCCTAAATCTTTTAACAAATCAACCGTTTCTTTACCGAGATACTGATTGATTTCAAAAAACAACTTTCCGTTGGGACGCAAACTTTTCAATGCCAACTCCCCAATTTTTCTGTAAAAAATCAAAGCATCATCATCGGCTACAAACAAAGCCAAATGAGGTTCATACTCCAACACATTGTTCTTGATTTCTTGCTTTTCCAAATTCCGAACATAAGGCGGATTTGAAACAATGACGTCGTAGCTTTCCAACAAATCGGTGGTTTCTAAAATGTTTTGCAGTATAAAATGTACTTCTACACCCTTTAACTTGGCATTGCCTTTAGCGACTTCCAAAGCCTTTTCCGAAACATCAATAGCCGAAACTTTGGCCATTGGCAAGTGCCGTTTCAAACTAATCGGAATGCAGCCACTTCCCGTTCCGATATCGAGAATGGAGAAGTTATTTGTTGTTTCTCTTTTGGCACAATCTTGCAGCATCCATTCGACCAACTCTTCGGTTTCGGGTCTTGGAATCAACACGTTTTCATTGACTTCAAAATCCAATCCGTAAAAACTGGTTTTTCCTAAAAGATACTGTATCGGAATTTCTTTTTTTAAATCTTCTAAAATAAGATTCCAAACCACGAGTTCCGCCTCCGTAAAAGTCAAATTGGGTTGTAACGCCAAATCGATTCGTTTGAGTTGGTGCTTGGCTTCTAAAATCAAATAGAAAAAACTTTCGACCTCGCCTTCCTCATAAACAGAAGAAAGTGCTTGAATAAAATGAGTTCTGTAAGCTCTTATCGTCATAATTTATAGTACTAAATATCGAATCAAATTATTGAGGTGTTACAAATCTTTCAGCATCCAAACCGGACAACTGCTATGCCCCGTATTGCCCATAGCACTGCACAAATACTCAAAACCTGTTTTCTTATACAACTTTTGAGCGGAATGCATAAACGGCATCGTTTCGAGGTAACATTGCTCAAAACCAAATTCTTTGGCGGCTTGCAAACAAGTAGCCATCATTTCGCTTCCAATTCCTTTCCCTCGTGTGGCTGGCAAAAAGTACATTTTTTGCAATTCGCAAATGGTTTCTTTTTCATTGGCCAACGGAGCCACTCCTGCACAACCTACTACTTCGCCCTCCTGCTCCACCACAAAATATACTGACCTTGGCTTGCTGTATTCCTCAAACATCAAATCCAAATAAGGGTCTTCGTAGGCGGTACCTACTTTTGGAATTTCCAATTCATCAAAAACAGTTCTAATTAGCTTTGCTACGGCGGGATTGTCTTTTTTTTCTATTTTCCTGATTGTCCAAGATGTCATTGCACTTTATCTTCTTTGGTTAGTATGACAAAAATAGCATTGTTAATTGACAAATTAGAGAAATCTAACTCCCAAAAAATAGTACTTTTGCATAGTGAGCACAAATGAAACTTATATAAAACGTTGCATCGAACTGGCCAAAAATGGCTTAGGCACTACGTACCCTAACCCGATGGTAGGAAGTGTAATTGTAGCCAACGGAAAAATAATTGGCGAAGGTTGGCACAAAAAAGCCGGAGAACCTCACGCAGAAGTGCACGCCATCAATTCAGTAAAAGACAAATCACAATTAAAAGAAGCAACTATTTATGTAAGTCTTGAACCTTGCAGTCATTATGGAAAAACACCACCTTGTGCTGATTTAATTGTTCGAAGTGAAATTCCTAGAGTGGTTATAGGAACGGTAGATCCTAACCATCAAGTGGCAGGTAAAGGCATAGAACGTTTGGAAAAAGCTGGCATTGAAGTAACTGTTGGTATACTCGAAAAAGAATGTCAAGAACTCAACAAGCGTTTTTTTACATTTCACAACCAAAAACGCCCTTACATTATTCTAAAATGGGCCGAAAGCCAAGATGGTTTTATCGCTCCATCCCCAAAACCGAATCAAGAACGCGCCCCGATTTGGATTACCAATAGCTAATCCCGTCAATTGGTACACAAATGGCGCAGCGAAGAACAGGCAATTTTGGTGGGAACACAAACGGTGCTTGCAGACAATCCAAAGTTAGACACTAGAGATTGGCACGGACAAAATCCTACAAGAATAATTATTGACCGAGAAGGACGCCTACCTGAGGAAAGTTTTGTTTTGGACCAAAGTGTTCTGACACTGATTTTTACCTCAAAAAAACATAATATAAACAAGGAGAATTGTACTTTTGAAACTCTAGACTTCAATCAAGACATTGTACCACAACTCCTGCAAAGTTTATATGAGCACCAACTTCAATCTGTTATTATTGAAGGAGGCACCACTACCATTCAGCATTTTATCGATTTGAATATGTGGGATGAAGCACGGATTTTTATTGGAGCAGTTTCATTTCTTTATGGAACAAAAGCACCGATACTCCAAAAAAAGAATCCAAATAAGTTAAGAATTGCAACTGATGAACTTTTAATACTTAGCAATCATGATTAATGCCATCATTTTTGATTTTGGAGATGTATTTATCAATCTAGACAAGCAAGCTACACAAGACCAGTTACAAGCATTGGGTCTCAAAGCATGGAATGAAGAATTGGACGCTTTAAACATTGCTTTTGAAAAAGGCGATTGTACTCGAGAAGCTTTTTTAGACGGATTTCAAAAACAAATACCCCATGCGAGTCACGAAGAAATTCTTGCGGCTTGGAATGCGGTTTTGCTTGATTTTCCTTTGTATCGCTTAGAATTTTTACAATTATTATCAAAAAAATACCGCTTGTTTTTGTTGAGCAATACCGATGCGATTCATATTGACACGTTTGAACAAAAAACAGGAAGTTCATTTTTTGGCGCTTTTTACCAATGTTTTGAAAAAGTGTATTTTTCTTTTGAAGTAGGTATGCGAAAACCAGATGCTGAAATTTACTTGCACGTTTTGCAACAAAATGATTTATCACCCAAAAGAACCTTGTTTGTAGACGATAAAAAAGAAAACACTGATGCAGCACAAGCTCTAGAACTTCAAGTCTGGAACCTGCAAGTAGGTAAAGAAGATGTAGTGGATTTATTCGAAAAGAACAACTTGGGATAAAACTTTTAAAAATGCATCCAAAAAAGCCAACTGTTCCTCCTTTAGCCCCGATTGCTTCGCCAGTTCGCTTCGCTCGTGTGCAGCGGCATCCTTTTTTTATTTTACCCTGTCAGAGTTTTGAACCCTGACAGGGTAAAATAAAAAAAGATATAGCGGATAGCGGGAACCCATGCCTCCTGAAAATGCCTTGGGTTGGACTCCAAAAAAAACTACTTTTGCATCGAAAAATATCCCTTTTGGAGAAGTACATCTAATGAAAGATACGTATCAAACTATTGCTGCACCCAACGAACCCATACTGTTTAAGGAGAAAAACAGTAAGTTTTTTGGCTACACTTTTCCTATTAGTAGCGAGGAGGAAGTAAAACCCATTATTGAGACCCTCAAAAAAGAACATCCGCATGCGGTGCATTACTGCTATGCGTATCAAATTGGGACTGAATCGGTAGTTTTTAGGGCTAATGACGATGGGGAACCGAGCAATACGGCTGGCACACCAATCTATGGGCAAATTCAATCGTTTGGTCTAACGAATATATTGATTGTGGTGGTTCGCATCTTTGGCGGGACCAAATTAGGAGTTGGCGGATTAATTGCAGCCTACAAAACCTCAGCTCAATTAGCGATAGAAGCCAGTGACATTGTAGAGAAAACTATTGATGTTTTTTTCGAAATCACTTTCGATTATAAGAACATGAACAAAGTCATGCGCGTTATTAAAGAAAAGCAACTTCAAATTGTAAATCAAGAAATGGAAATTGATGAACAAACAAATTTACCGATTGGCAAAATTGAATGCTGTATTCGAAAAAAAAATGCCGAAATGGTATTCGGCATTTTTGAAAATATGTTTGAAATACAAATCGCAAAAAAAAGACAAAATAGTGCTTTTAATCGATGATTCTTGTCGTTAATCGATGCTTTTCAATAATTCCAAAATATAATCTGGAGGAGCTACTGGACGACCCGTTTTTAAGGACACAAAAACCAATACAAATTCGGCAGTTGTTAATAACTCTTGTGCTTCACTGTATATTGCACACTCAAATTCGATCTTCACAGTCGTCTGGCTTTTGAAACGTGTATGTACTGTTAATAAATCATCGTAGCGTGCCGATTTTTTATAATTGATATTCATTGAAACAATGGGTAGTGCAATTCCGCTTTCTTCCATCACTTTGTACGAAACTCCTTTGTTTCTAAGCCATTCCACCCTTCCTATTTCAAAATAGGGCACATAATTTCCGTGATAAACGACTCCCATTTGATCCGTTTCTGAATAACGAACACGTACTTGAACTTGATGATCTTTCATTAAATTGGCTTATAGTATTTTAGGTCAAAAAATGTCCCTTACAACATTTTTTTCTAAAATAATTATACAATATATTTTTTTTTACAAAAAATTATTCACACTTTTGTTAACCTGAAAAAAGCAGAAATAAGCCCTTGCTTTTACCAAAAAAACACAATCAAAGTTATAATAATTTCGCCAAATCTATGAATAAAACTGCACAATCGGTATGGGAAAACTGTTTATCTTTTATAAAGGACAATATCCAAGAACAGGCTTACAAAACTTGGTTTGAACCTATTAAATCAGTTGAACTAACCGACAATGCTTTATACATTCAAGTACCTAGTAAATTTTTTTACGAATGGCTAGAGGAACACTACGTGAAATTGTTAAAAGTTGCTCTTACCAAAGAATTAGGTAAGAACGCTAAATTGCTTTACAAAATTAAAATGGAGAACACGTATGGCAACAAACAACCGTTTACAGAACAGTTGCCCAGCGCCAATCGTGTAGCTATGAAACCACAAGAAGTAGATGCTCCCATTAAAAATTTAAATCCTGAATTAAAAAATCCATTTGTGATTCCTGGGATTCGCAATTTAAAAATTGAATCCCAATTAAATCCTAACTATAGCTTTGATAATTTCTTAGAAGGAGATTCTAATAGACTGGCTCGCTCTGCGGGTATGGCGGTAGCCAACAAACCTGGAGGGACTTCTTTTAATCCGTTATTAATTTTTGGTGGCGTTGGATTAGGGAAAACGCACTTAGCTCACGCTATTGGTGTAGAGATTAAAGACAAATATCCTGAAAAAACGGTTTTATACATTTCAGCCGAAATTTTCACACAACAATATATTGATTCGGTCAAGAAAAACAACCGGAATGATTTCATTCACTTCTATCAATTAATCGATGTGTTAATTATAGATGACGTTCAGTTTTTATCGGGTAAATCAGGAACTCAAGATGTATTTTTCCACATCTTTAATTATTTGCACCAAAACGGAAAGCAAGTAATTTTGACTTCGGACAAAGCTCCTGTTGACATGCAAGATATTGAGCAACGTTTGTTGTCTCGTTTCAAATGGGGATTATCTGCAGAGTTACACCAACCTGATTATGAAACTAGAATTTCGATTCTTAAAAACATTTTGTATCGTGACGGTGTTGATATTCCTGATGACATCATTGAGTATGTGGCTAGAAATATCAAGTCAAACGTTCGTGAATTAGAAGGCGCTATCATTTCGTTAATTGCACAATCTTCTTTCAACAAAAAAGAAGTAACCATTGAGTTGGCCAAAAGTGTGGTGGAGAAATTTGTCAAAAACGTCAAAAGAGAAATCTCTATCGATTACATCCAAAAAATTGTTTCTGATTATTTCCAACTGGATTTAGAAACCCTACAATCTAAAACCAGAAAAAGACACGTGGTTCAAGCCCGCCAATTAGCCATGTTTTTTGCCAAAAAATTCACTAAAGCCTCACTAGCGAATATTGGTTCACAAATAGGTGATCGCGATCACGCTACAGTTTTACATGCGTGCAAAACGGTAGACAACTTAGTAGCCACAGACAAACAATTCAAAAAATTTGTGGACGATATCAACTCTAAATTAACGCTATAAACGCGGATTATGCCTGTAAAGATTTTAATGGTATGTTTAGGCAATATTTGCCGTTCTCCCTTGGCAGAAGGAATATTAGCCTCAAAACTACCCAAGGATCAATTCCTTGTTGATTCTGCTGGAACAGGCTCTTGGCACATAGGCCATTCGCCAGACAAACGCTCCATCGCAGTAGCAGAGTACCACAACCTTTCGATTGCTCACCAAAAAGGGAGACAATTTAGCACAAAAGATTTCGACTCCTTCGATTATATCTATGTAATGGATGCCTCCAATTATGATACTGTGATTGAAATGGCAAAAAACGACACCCAGAAAAATAAAGTTCAAATGATATTGAACGAATTATTTCCAGGAGAAAATGTCGATGTACCCGATCCGTACTACGGCTTAGCCAATGGTTTTGAAAATGTATATCAAATGCTAGACGAAGTTTGCGATGTGATTGCCAAAAAAATCATTGAAAAACATTCCTGAATACAACAAGAATAACTGCTTATCGGATAAATTATAATCTCACATCTTTATTGAAAATAAAAGGGTAAAAAACACAACTGTTATTATTACTCAATTTCAAAAAATCATAGACAAGTTCAGATAGTTTTATAACTTTGTGAAAAACGCAGAACATGCCAATAGTAAAAAATTTTTCAGACTTAGATTTGACAAAAACGTACACCTATTCCGATTATTTGCTATGGCAATTTTCAGAGCGAGTGGAGCTAATCAGAGGATTTATACGTAAAATGAGTCCTGCTCCAAGTAGAAAGCATCAAACAATCTCACAGAACTTGAATTGGAAAATTTATAGCTTTTTCGAAAATCGTCCTTGCAGTGTTTTTGTTGCCCCTTTTGACGTAAGACTTCCGATTAAATCTTCAAAAAAAGACACTACTGTAGTACAACCCGATTTGTGCATTATTTGTGACGAAAACAAATTAGACGACAGAGGATGCAACGGTGCACCAGACCTGATCGTAGAGATTTTATCTCCCAACAACAGCAAGCACGATGTAGATACCAAATTTAATTTATACCAAGAAAGTGGTGTAAAAGAATATTGGATGGTAGAACCCGAAGAACGTATTGTTTTAGTATACACTTTGCGAAACGAGGAGTACATTGGATTAAAACCCTTTTCTGAAGGGCAAATAATTAAAAGTCCACTGTTTTCAGAAATGCAAATTACAGTTGACGAGGTATTCAAAAGAATAAACAAAGAAAACCACTAAATGAAACCAAATCTTTCGCTAGGCAAACTCTACTTAATTCCAACCACTATGGGCGATTGCGACCCAATGGATGTTTTGCCACAAACCATCAAAAGAAGCATAGATTTTATTGACCATTACATCGTAGAAAACGAAAAAACGGCCAGAAAATCAATCAAAATAGTCCAGCCCGAAAAGAAACAATCCGAGTTGGCGCTTTTTACCCTAAACAAGCATACCGAAAACAAAGAACATTTGGCTATGATTCAACCCTTATTAGAGGGAAAAAATATGGGATTAATGAGCGAAGCCGGTTGCCCTGGCGTAGCCGATCCGGGTGCAGTCATTGTAAAAATCGCACATGACAAAGGCATACAAGTCATCCCGTTAGTAGGGCCTTCCTCAATTCTTCTAGCCCTTATGGCTTCTGGGATGAACGGACAAAGTTTTACCTTCAACGGCTATCTACCTATCGAAAAAGAAGAGAAAAAATCTGCCTTAAAGTTTTTAGAAAAATTATCTTTCGACAAAAACCAATCGCAAATTTTTATCGAAACACCGTATCGTAATAACAAACTACTCGAAGATTTGATTCAAATCCTACATCCCGAAACTCATCTTTGTGTAGCGACCGATATCACTTTGCCCACCGAATACATCAAAACCAAAAAAATAGCCGCTTGGAAAAAAGAAAAAGTAGACCTACACAAGCGCCCTACTATTTTTATTTTACATAAAATGTAAACACAACAACACATCTATTACTATTGACTGCAGAAGGAGCAGGAAAAAATAGGCTTTTCAGGCCACATCGTCCCGTGATCCGTTCTATCTTTGCTGCCAAACCATGTCAGCAAAGGATGCCACTCCTCCCGGGGCTAAAAGGCAAAAAACGAAACCTTGCCATCATCTAAAAAACCTTCCTTCCTTCCATCACCTAACCCCTAATCTTTTCAGCAACAAGACTTTCAAAAATAGTCCGCAAAAACAAATAGGTATCTCTTTTAATTCTTATTTTTGTAACAAAATTTAAAATTAAAGCTAGTATGCTCATCATAGGAATTGCGGGAGGAACAGGAAGTGGAAAAACAACAGTAGTACATCAAATCATGAACGAACTACCCGATGCCGAAGTAGGCATCATCTCTCAAGACTCTTATTACAAAGAGAACAAAAACCTGAGTTATGAGGAACGTTCCAACATCAACTTTGACCATCCAAGAGCAATAGATTTTGAGCTATTAGTAACTCATTTAAAAGAACTCAAGCAAGGTAGTATTATCAATCAACCTGTTTACTCATTCATCAAACACAATAGAACAGACGATACCATAGTAACTCACCCAAGAAAAGTAATGATTGTTGAAGGCATTCTAATTTTTACCAATCCAGAACTAAGAGATTTATTTGATATCAAAGTTTTTGTACATGCCGATTCAGATGAGCGATTAATTCGTAGATTACGTCGTGATATTTCCGAAAGAGGCCGTGACATGGAAGAAGTTTTGAGCCGTTACCAACACACGCTCAAACCTATGCACGAACAATTCATAGAACCAACCAAAGCCTACGCCGACATCATTATCCCTAATGACAAGTTCAACACCGTAGCCATTGATGTAGTTCGTGCAGTTATCAACCAACGCATATTGTAAACCAACAACTTATACCCCAAACACTAGCAATGAACAATCCCTATAAAGATAAAAAATGGTTCAAATTACTCAGCAATAAATACATCTGGGTTTCCTTATCTTTTATAGTTTGGATGACTTTCCTAGACAATTACTCCTATTTTGATCACCGAATTCTAGACGAAGACATTCAGCAATTAGAAGAAAATAAAAAATACTACCAAGAAGAAATAAAAAAGGATAAACAAAATATCCAACAATTGCATAATTCTGAACAAATAGAAAAATATGCTCGTGAGAAATACTATATGAAAAAAGATAGCGAAGACATCTATATCATAGAATTTGAAGGCGATAGCATTACAAAAAAAGACCCCAACTAATACAACTACAATGGCGCAAAATCTATTTGAAGATTTCAATGCTGTTTCGGCTAAACAGTGGAAACAAAAAATCCAATTTGAACTCAAAGGTGCCGATTACAACGAAACGGTAATTTGGAATTCACCAGAGGAAATAAAAGTAAAACCATTTTACGATAAGGAAGATATAGATGGCGTTTATAGCAATACCACTAACGCCTCTGAGTTTAAAATCTGCCAAAACATCTTTGTTCAAGACGTTGACAAATCCATTGAAAGAGCCTTAGACACGATACAACGTGGTGCAACTAGCCTCCGATTTACAATTCCAAATGAAAGTATCGCAATAGAAAAATTACTTGTAGCACTTCCTTTAGCTACAACAACCCTATATTTTCATTTCCAATTTCTTTCAATCGATTTCGTAAAAAAAATCGATCAAATTGCCAAAGAAAAAGAAGCCCATATTTTTTGCTTATTGGACCCTATCGGACAATTAGCACAAGATGGTAATTGGTTCTCCACTCCAGAAAAAGACAATTTCGAAACCCTCGAATTGCTTTTTAACACTACCCAAAATTGCTCTTTATTGAGTGTTAATATGGGATTGTATCAAAATGCAGGAGCCACTATGGTTCAGGAAATCGCTTATGCTTTAGCTCACGCTAATGAATACTTCAACCATATTCCAAATTGTAAAAAAAGCGTGGTGTTTCAAGTCGCTGTAGGCAGCAACTACTTTTTTGAAATAGCAAAATTAAGAGCCATTCGGCAACTTTTTGAAATCGTATCCAATGCTTATGAATTGGATATCGATTGTCATATTCTAGCCACTCCTAGTAAGAGAAACAAAACGATTTACGACTATAATGTGAATATGCTACGAACCACAACAGAATGCATGAGTGCCATTTTAGGAGGAGCAGATGCGGTGGCTAATTTGCCTTATGACACCTTGTACCACAAAGACAATGAATTTGGAGATCGTATTGCTAGAAATCAATTGTTGATTTTGAAAAACGAATCGTATTTCGACAAAGTCAATAATCCTGCTGACGGAAGTTATTACATCGAAAGCATTACACAACAATTAGCAGAAAAAGCGCTTCAATTGTTTAAAGACATCGAGAAAAATGGTGGTTTCTTAAAACAATTGAAAGAAGGTATTATTAAAAGAAAAATCCAAGAAAGTGCTGACAAGGAACAAGCTTTATTTGATGCTGGTAAAAAAATATTATTGGGAACCAACAAACATCCCAACCCAACCGATCGGATGAAACACGATTTGGAATTGTTTCCTTTTGTAAAAATCAATCCACGAAAAACACTGATTACGCCGATAATTGAAAAACGTTTGGCCGAAAAAATCGAACAAGAACGACTCGCCACAGAGTAAGCTTATTCCAACCAAAACGTTTCATCATTACTACTCAGCCATGAAAAGAAAAGACCTTCAACATATTACCTTAAACCATTCCGCAAAAAGCGCTAGTATTCCTAGTCAAGAATCTTTTCTAACAGCGGAAGGTATTTCGATTCCGCCTACCTATCATCAAAAAGACATTGAAACCATAGAGCATTTGGACTTTGGGGCTGGTTTTGCACCCAATTTACGAGGTCCTTATGCGACCATGTATGTCCGTAGACCGTGGACCATTCGCCAATATGCGGGCTTTTCTACTGCCGAAGAGAGCAATGCTTTTTACCGACGCAATTTAGCCGCGGGTCAAAAAGGATTGTCTATTGCTTTTGATCTTCCTACTCACCGTGGTTATGATTCCGATCATGAACGCGTAGTTGGAGACGTTGGAAAAGCTGGTGTAGCCATTGACACCGTAGAAGACATGAAAGTGTTGTTTGATCAAATTCCACTGCAAGAAATGTCGGTATCCATGACCATGAATGGAGCGGTTTTACCCATTATGGCTTTTTATATTGTAGCAGCAGAAGAACAAGGCGTAGCTTCAGAACAACTTTCAGGAACGATACAAAATGACATTTTAAAGGAGTTTATGGTACGAAATACCTATATCTATCCTCCTACTCCATCGATGAAAATTATTGCTGATATTTTTGAATTTACCAGCAAAAAAATGCCAAAATTTAACTCCATTTCTATCTCTGGTTACCATATGCAAGAAGCGGGAGCTACCGCAGATATTGAGCTGGCCTACACCCTTGCTGATGGATTAGAGTATATTAGAACGGGTTTAGCCACTGGAATGAAAATCGATGAATTTGCGCCAAGATTGTCTTTTTTCTGGGCTATAGGAATGAATCATTTTATGGAAATTGCTAAAATGCGTGCGGGCAGAATGCTCTGGGCCAAACTGCTCAAAGAATTCAATCCTGCAGATGAAAAATCATTAGCCTTGAGAACGCATTGTCAAACTTCTGGCTGGAGTTTAACCGAACAAGACCCTTTTAATAACGTAGCACGAACTGTTATCGAGGCAACCGCCGCTGCTTTTGGCGGAACTCAATCACTACATACTAACGCACTAGACGAAGCCATAGCGTTACCTACCGATTTCTCAGCGAGAATTGCAAGAAATACCCAAATCTATTTACAAGAAGAAACCCAAATTACCAAAACTGTAGACCCTTGGGGAGGCAGTTATTATGTAGAAAGCCTTACGAATGAAATTGCCGAAAAAGCTTGGCAGTTGATTCAAGAAGTCGAAGAATTAGGCGGTATGACCAAAGCGATTGAAGCCGGTATTCCAAAGTTAAGAATCGAAGAAGCCGCCGCTAGAAAACAAGCACGAATCGACAGCGGACAAGATATTATTGTAGGTGTCAATCAATACCGATTGGAGAAAGAAGATCCTTTGCAAATTTTGGATGTAGACAACCAAATGGTTCGCAAGCAACAATTGTCGCAATTGGAAAAAATCAAAGCCAACAGAGACTCCCAAAAAGTAAAAAACAGTCTCGAAAAATTGATTCATTGTGCCAAAACCAGCGAAGGCAATTTGTTAGAAATAGCCGTAGAAGCCGCAAGAAACCGAGCAACCCTTGGCGAAATAAGCGATGCCTTAGAAACGGTTTTTGGACGTTACAAAGCACAAATTAAATCCTTTAGTGGCGTGTATAGCAAAGAAATT
>CAUPCW010000096.1:0-12703 GCA_963509895.1 uncultured Flavobacterium sp. | reverse complement strand
TCGGTATTTTTGTTCAATGGCGTACACGAAGACTACCATAAAAAAACCGATGAAGTCAGCAAAATAGAGTTTGATGCCCTAGCCAAAAGAACCCAATTGGCCTTTGCTATGGCTTGGGAATTAGCCAACAGACCCGAACGTATAGTTGTAGACAAACCTTTACAATAGTTACCTTCTCAGGAGCAGAGAAAATAGGCTTTTATGCCAGCATAGATCCCGCCATCCGCTGTATCTTTGCTTTTCTAAAGAAAAAAAGCAAAGGATGCCGCTACTGTCGGGGCTAAAAGGAAACATTTTTGAGGATTTGAGAGAAAAAGCGAAATAAACTTTCTCTTATCTATTCATTTATGGGGTCATGTGTGAAGTTTTTCCTTCTATATAATTATGAGCTATTCATTTCCAAAATTTCAATAGGAATGGGCTTTAGCCCGTTCTTTAAAATGAGTTTAACATTAGGCTTTAGCCAAAATCTATCATAATTTCGGCTAAAGCCAATTTGCAGCCAATACTAATTTAATTCCTCCAGATAAATCTGGAGGCAATTAAATTTGAGAAAACAACACACTACTAACCTGATTTGAATTGCTATTCTTTTACAAAATTTCAATAGGAATTAACTTTAGCCCGTTCTTTAAAATGAGTTTAATATTAGGCTTTAGGCAAAATCTATAATGTTTTCGGCTAAAGCCAATTGGCGCCAATGCTAATTTAATTACTCCAGATAAATCTGAAGGCAATTAAATTTGAGAAAACAACATGCTACTAACCTGATTTGGATTGCTATTCATTTACAAAGCTTCAATAGGAATGGGCTTTAGCCCGTTCTTTAAAATGAATTCCCCATTAGGTTTTAGCCAAAATCTATCATAATTTCGGCTAAAGCCAATTGCGCCAATGCTAATTTAATTCCTCCAGATAAATCTGAAGGCAATTAAATTTGAGAAAACAACACGCTACTAACCTGATTTGGATTGCTATTCATTTGCAAAGCTTCAATAGGAATTAACTTTAGCCCGTTCTTTAAAATGAGTTTCGTATTAGGCTTTAGGCTAAATCTATAATGTTTTCGGCTAAAGCCAATTGGGGCCAATGCTAATTTAATTCCTCCAGATAAATCTCAAGGCAATTAAATTTGAGAAAACAACACACTAGTAACCTGATTTGGATTGCTATTCATTTGCAAAGCTTCAATAGGAATGAACTTTAGCCCGTTCTTTAAAATGAGTTTCGTATTAGGCTTTAGCCAAAATATTTTGACTGTGCTATTTTCAAAAATTCTTAAAAACTATACATTTGATAAATTCTTATACTCCAATAAATAGATTACTTTGTTGCTAAAAACTTCGCCGCAGTAACTTTTGGTATAATAACAACATAATCGTACCCCATTATAATCCTGTAAAGTTCCATATCATCTACTTTAATTGTACCTTTTTCTACTGCGGTTCTTATGGGAAGTAAATCAAAACAATGCCAATCATCAGTGGAAACAGCGTTGAATAGTGGCTTTAAAGATTTTAAACTTTCACTGTTTTCATCTACTAACTGTTCTTCAAAACCTTTAAATGGTGAAGACTGCATCCCTGATTTCCCTACAATCATTATGTGCATCGATTTTTTAAACTGGCTATCCGCAATATTATTTACTAAGTTTCCTAAATCATAAATCTTCAACAAGCTTTCTCCTTTTGATAAATGATTCGCTCCAAACTTAAATAAGTTTTTCTTGTCTTTCCATTCTTGATATACGTTCATCAAATTATTTTTCATAAGCTGAATGCGTAAATGATGACTCTGTTCTTTGTAAATTGTAGCCGTCAATTGTAAGGCTAGAACTATTTCCCTCTCCTCTTTTCTTAAATTGAGGCTCAGAAGTTCCTTAATTTGTTTTTGAAAATTATCTGTTAACAAATAAAAGTCACCTTTACGCTCTTTTAAAAATCTGGAGAAATATATTCTTGAGTTTTCTGCTATATCCTTATAAATTTCCTTAGCTCGACTATTCTTAGTCTTTTGTGCGAGTTCATTACAAACTAATCTGTCTGCAACCAAAAGTATTTGATCTGTTCCATAGATAGCAGTTTTAGCTTTTACAAAATCTTTCATCAATTGAAATTCTGGCGCTAAAGCATAAAACGAAAAAGTCGTTCCTAGTTCATCCTCATACTGCTTTAATTGATTTTCAGAAAGGGTCTTGAGTTTGTCTTCAATAATCTTGGCAGAAAACGGATCAATTTCACAGAAAAAATTATCAAATTTAATTTTAGCTGTTATTGCTGAAACAAAAAAAGGAATTTCATTTGTAAAATGGTCCTCACCTATTAAAACATAATCAGAAGCTTGCATTGAATTAACTAATACATCCCAACCTTTCCCTTCAAAGGTCTTTCCACTCATCGAAAATGTGGTCTTATTTTTCTTTGCTATATCCGTTAGTAAGGTGTCTTGAGGAAATGCATCTAGCGATGTAAAAAATACAAATAGTAATACAATAAGTAAGCGGTGTACTTTCATCTTCTTCTTTTTCTTTCAATGACTAATAATTTCATCAAATGTTACAAAAATCAAAGAGATCAAAACAATTTTTTTTGTGGAATTTAAAAATAGGGCTTAATTCTACTACTAACAGCTTTTGTCATTCTGACGAAGTAGGAATCATATAATGTGAGTAACTTATGCGATTCCTCCTTCGTCGGAATGACAACAAAACCAACAAAATTGGCTTTCAACAAATGCTGTAATTAGTAGAATTAAGCGAAAAACAGTAACTATCGAATACAAAAAAAGCTTCGAATTTCTTCGAAGCTTTTGTCATTCTGGGTGGCTGACCGGGTTCGAACCGGCGACCCTCGGCACCACAAACCAATACTCTAACCAGCTGAGCTACAACCACCATTTTTAACGAGTGCAAATATAATACAAAACTTTCTGTTTCTCCAAAAAAAAATTGAAAAAATTACAAGAAAATCACTTCAAATCACTTAAGCTATTGACTGCCAAATACCTTTCTACAGTAAATCCTTCGGCGTGTTCGAGTCCTGTTAAACGCCCTAAATCACGGGAACGATAATTCAAGCTTTCCAAGAAGTTTTTGCTAGAAATCGGCGATTCAGGTTCTTTGGAATTGGGGTCGTAAAACTGAGAACTATAGGCCAAAATAGCCGCTGTTTTTTGCTCCACATAACCCGTAATATCAACTACGAAATCTGGCACAAGGTTTTTCCATTGCATATAATGGTATACTACTTTGGGACGCCACGCTTTTTGCTCTTCGCCGTCTAAACTCGTAGAAATTCTCATCAATCCTGATAAAAAACAAGCATCCGAAACCAATTGACTTCCTTTGGGATGGTCGATATGGCGGTCATCAACGGCGTTGCACAACACGATTTCGGGTTGGTATTTGCGAATCATTTTTATGATTTCGAGTTGGTGTGCTTCGTCATTTACAAAAAAGCCATCTCGAAACGCTAAATTCTCTCGCACCGAAACGCCTAAAATGACAGCGGCGGCGGCGGCTTCTTGGTCTCTAATTTCGGCTGATCCTCGCGTGCCCAACTCCCCTCTTGTCAAATCTACTATTCCTACTTTTTTTCCTAAAGCGACTTCTTTTAAAATAGTGCCTGCGCAGCCCAATTCTACGTCGTCTGGATGGGCACCAAAAGCTAATATATCTAGTTTCATATATGTAAATTAAAACAGCTAAGGTTGCTGTTGACTTTGTATGATTAAAAATTTTTCTTTTACCCAAATAACGACTCACAAAACGCAACCCCAAAAATCACTTTGTTGCGCTCTAGCCCCGATGGAAGTGGCATCCTTTGCCTTTTTTCTTTAGAAAGGCAAAGATATAACGGACAGCGGGACTATTGCTGCCAAGAAGCCTTTTTTTGCTGCTCCTCACCTCAATAAGCTACTGATCTATTTTGCCTAAGACGCTTTTCATCGTCATGGATTTATTGACACTTTCCTCCCATTCTTTCTCTGGAATACTTTCTAAAGTAATACCGCAACCCATATATAAATAAGCTTTTGCTATATTGGATTTGTCTTCACTTTGCTTGATTTGCATACAACGCAAATTTACAAATAAATGAGATTTTGGTTTATTCAAATAATCTCCTTTTACATTTAACTCACCCAAAAAACCGGTATAATAACTACGGTCATAGTCTTCATTAGCCAAAATGAAATCTTTGGCTTGCTGCTTGGGTAATCCGCAAACGGCGGGCGTTGGATGCAAAACCGAAACCACTTCTTTTAAACTCGAACTTCGTTTTAGTACGCCTTCGATATCTGTATTGATATGTAGTAACTTTCCTGCTTGGATTGTGTAAGGACTCGAAAGTACAATCTCAGAAGTATGGTTTTTTATACTATCTAAAATAGAATCCGTAACATATTGTTGCTCTTTTTGTTCCTTACTTCCCCAAACTGCTGTTCGTTTTTTGGGATCATAGGTTTGTGTTCCAGCCAAAGCAGTGGTGTAAAACTTAGATTTGTTCGCTTTCAATAATCGTTCGGGTGTGGCGCCCATCCATAGCCCTATTTTGGGATGAAACCAGCAGTATGTTAAAGCAGTAGGATACAAAGCAATTAATTTTTCGAAAGTTGTAACTACATCAAAATTGGACACATTGACTTCTTCTTGTCGAGATAAAACCACTTTATCAAAAACGCCTTTTTTAATCGTTTCGACCCCTTTTTCTATTAGTGCTAAATAATGATTTTTCGCCTCCTGATTTTCATCTGAGGAAATAACTTTTGTTTCTTCAAAGTCAACGGTTGGTACAATCGTTTCCCATTTAACAGACTCCTTAAGTGGAATCAAAATCATCTGATTCCCATTGAAAGGTGTGAAAACAAATCCACTTTCTTTAAAATCATCTACGAAAAACAAGTGGTCATTTTTTTGAAAAAAGCCTATTATCTTGCTTTTATTAGGTTTGTGATAGATAACAAAAGGTAAGTTTAAAGCAATTTGTTGCTGTACTTTAATAAAAAAATCAATCATATACCACTGTTTTAGTGTTTGTAAAATAATTAAGCCTTTTTTTCCAAAACCATATTGGTTAATTTGCATAAAGATATCAAATTCCCCAACTCATCAGTAATTCTTATTTCCCATAAATGTACGGTTTTACCTTTATGAATGATCTTGGCTGTGCCAAAAACTACACCTTCGCGTATGCTTTTTAAATGATTGGCCGAGATTTCAATACCGCGAACTTCATGTACTGCCGGGTTGATAAAAAAATAGGAAGCCATACTCCCAACGCTCTCTGCCAAAGCCACCGAAGCTCCGCCATGTAACAATCCCATGGGCTGATGTACGGTTGAATTTACTGGCATTTTGGCTACCAAAAAACCTTCGCCAGCATCAATATATTCAATATTTAAGGTCTCCATCAACGTATTCTTCGAAAAGTCATTACAAAATTGGAGCATTTTTTCTTTGTCTATTTCCATTGTCAGTATATTTCCCGTAAAAATAAGCGAACTAATTGGTCAGTACAAACCTATCACTATTTTTTAGTATAATTGACTACATTTAAAGGCAACAGCAATCACCATCAAATTTGCAATATTTGCGATGGCATATACTAATTTAATCGTTATTTTTACCAAAAAAAATAAGAAATGCGCTCTATTGCTACCGTTTTTATTCTTGGAATTATACTGCTACTGGGTTCTTGCCGAGCTGATTTTGAAACTGTGGCAAGTACAGGCGATTTGAAATTTTCTAAGGATACGGTGTATTTAGACACGGTTTTTACCAACATTGGTTCAAGCACGTACCAACTAAAAGTCTACAATAAAAGCAAAAATGACATCACCATTCCAATCATTCAATTCGAAAAAGGACTCAATTCGAAATACCGAATGACCGTAGACGGACAGCAAGGAACTGCGGGTAAGGTTTTCAAAGACATTACGTTGTTGGCCAAAGACAGCTTGTATATTTTCATAGAAACTACAGCAAATATCGCTGATGCCAACCCTACTGATTTTTTGTATACTGATAAAATTCAATTTGATAGTGGCGCCAATTTGCAGACGGTTGCATTGGTTACTTTAATTCAAGATGCTATTTTTCTTTATCCACAACGATTCGCGGATGGCACGACTGAGACGTTACCCATTGGCAATGAAAAAATCGAAGGTTTTTATTTGGACGAAAATGACCCCATCAACGGCAATGAGTTGCATTTCACCAAAACAAAACCCTATGTGATTTATGGTTATGCCGCAGTTCCTTCGGGAAAAACAGCCGTTTTTGATGCGGGTGCTCGAGTGCATTTTCACGCCAATTCTGGATTGATTGTAGCCAATCAAGGAAGCATTCAAATCAACGGAACTACCTCAACCACCAATGCTCTAGAAAATGAAGTCACTTTTGAAGGCGATCGCTTAGAACCCGGATTTTCTGATGTTGCAGGACAATGGGGAGCCTTATGGCTAACCAACGGAAGCACTAATAACCGCATCAACCATTTGACTGTAAAAAATGCCACCATTGGACTTTTGATTCAAAATAACGATGGAACTACAGTACAACTAAAAAATATTCAAATCTATAATTCTAGTAACTACGGCATTCTGGCTCAAACAGGCAAAATGGTAGGTGAAAATGTAGTAATAAACAATGCTGGTGTAGCGAGTTTGGCTTGTTTGTATGGTGGAGAATATCATTTTACGCATTCGACATTCAATAACAATTGGAACAGTTCTTCACAAGTAGCGGTTTTGGTCAGCAACTTTATCACAGGCGCCGTTCCTGAGTCTAAAGATTTGACGCAAGCCACTTTTAACAACTGCATCATTTATGGTTCTTATTCCAATGAAATGCTGTTGAATAAAAAAGCTACTTCGGTTTTCAATTATCAATTCAATCATTGTTTGCTTAAATTCAACAATAGCAGTAATTCATTTACCAATGATCCTTTGTATCAATTTGAAACGGATGATACACATTACAGTGGGATAATTTTAAACAAAGACCCTAAATTTTTCAAAGTAAATCAGAATCAACTGAACATAGACAATACGTCTGCGGCATTCGCTAAAGGGAATTCTAGTTATTTAATTCCACTAGATATTTTAGGAACAAGCAGAACCTTGCCACCTGATTTGGGTGCTTATCAAAGTAAAGCGTTTCCGAAAACTAATTAATTCTACCTTTTTTAAAGTATCTCGTCATCAGCATTTAGTTGTGCAGATGATGCATCTTCTTATGCTTTTTCGTCAGCACTTTTTTAGGATACATTGACAACTATCCAATTCCTCAAAAAATACCATTACATCTTACTTCATTTGAAAAAATAAGAAAAACCATATTTACATCACTATTCCTTAACATAATATATAACAAAAAAAATTACTTTTGTTATCAAACTAGTTTATGCTATTGAAAATCAATTACCTAAAACTCTGAATCTATTACCTTAACTAAAACCTATTAACTTATGAAAAAATTCTACTCTTTACTCCTTTTACTCTCCTTCACGATTGGATTTGGACAAATTCCATCTGGTTATTACAGCACTGCAACTGGGGCTGGCTATACTTTAAAAACCCAACTGTACAACATCATTAAAGGGCACACCGACAATGGATATGCTGGGCTTTACACAACCTATCAATCCTCTGACATCGATTCTTTTTATGAAAACGATGGAACCGTTTTAGATATGTATTCCGAAAAACCTTCAGGTACAGACCCTTATAATTATAGCTCTGGATCAACACAAAGATGTGGTACGTACTCTGTTGAAGGCGATTGCTACAATAGAGAACATATAATTCCTCAATCTGTCTTTAACTCGGCAGCACCTATGGTTTCTGATGCACATTTCATTACGCCAACCGACGGAAAAGTAAACGGACAGCGTTCTAATTACCCACACGGAAATGTAGCAACTGTAACTTGGACGTCATTAAATGGAGGAAAACTAGGATCAAGCGGTGTTTCAGGATATAGCGGAACTGTTTTTGAGCCAATAAATGATTTCAAAGGCGACATTGCTAGAATGTATTTCTACTTTGCCACTCGCTATGAAAATACCGTGGCGGGCTATCCTTTTGCAATGTTTGATGGTTCAAGCAATAAAGTTTTTACTACCGCTTTTTTAAATCAATTGTTAGCATGGCACACACAAGATCCAGTAAGCGCCAGAGAAATAGCAAGAAACAACGCTATTCATGCAAGACAAAATAACCGAAACCCTTATATTGATCATCCTGAATATGTTCAAGCAATTTGGGGTTCTGCTCCATCATCTGATACACAGGCACCAACTACACCAACCAATTTAATAGCCTCTGCTGTAACAGCTACATCAGTTGCCTTAAATTGGACTGCTTCTAGTGATAATATAGGTGTAACGGGGTATAATGTTTATATGAACAACACCCTCAAAACTACTATTACTGGCACATCGGCCTCTATAACAGGATTGACTGCTTCGACCGCCTACTCTTTTTATGTAATTGCAAAAGACGCTGCAGGAAATAGTTCAATAAAAAGCACCACCATCTCAACAACGACTAGTAGTGGTGGAACGGCAGCAACCGATTTACTTTTCTCTGAATACATAGAAGGTTCATCAAACAATAAAGCATTAGAAATTGCCAATAACACGGGAGCGGCAGTAAACTTATCGAGCTATACCATCAAGAAACAAACTAATGGTGCTGGAGCTTGGAGCACGGGACTAACTTTGTCAGGAACATTAACAAGCGGTGGTAAATTTACCATAGTGAATAGTTCAATCGCATCTGCTTGTTATCCAAAAGCTTCCGCCAATATTTCAACAGCGGCAACCGAATTGACCTTTAACGGAAATGACGCTGTAGGTCTGTTTAAAAATGGAGTTTTGATTGATATCATTGGAACTTTCAATGGAGGAACGGCTAATTTCGCTGCCGATGTAACCTTGCGAAGAAAAGCAACTGTAACTTCACCAAGTACTACTTTTAGCCTTGCGAACCAATGGACTTCTTTTACTACAGATACTTGCAGTAACCTTGGCAGTAAGACTAGCTCTAAAGTCAACAAAGAAGAAGTAATTGTAACTGATGTCAATCTAATTTCTATCTACCCAAATCCTTCTCATGGTGATTTTACCATCAATTACAACAATTCTGTCAACAATTATTCTGTTCAAGTTATTTCTCTATTAGGGCAAATAATTTTTGAGAAAGAAAATATCAATCAACCTTCGTTAACCATAAACAATATTCCAACAGGATTTTATTTAATTAAAATAGAAGATACTACGCAAACTATCTTCAAAAAGATACTAATCAAATAAATAAAAATCAGTTGTAACATAAAAAAGCGACACCATGGTGTCGCTTTTTTATGCTACTATATGAATTTTTTGCATGGCCAAAAAAGCACAAAAAATCTCATTAATTTAAATATTTGTTAACATGAATCTACTTCACAAAGAATAATTTTACAAGCTTTTAAAAATTAATCCCATCAATTTCAAATTATGAAACAAATCTACTCCCTACTTTTTTTAGTACTATTTACAGCAAGTTTTGCCCAAGCTCCAGCTGGATACTACACAACCGCCACGGGAACGGGCTACACGCTAAAAACTCAATTGTACAACATCATTAAAGACCATACTGTTATTGATTATGCAGGATTATATGTTACGTACCAAACTTCTGATATTGATAACTTTTTCGAAAACGACGGATCTGTTTTAGACATGTATTCTGAGAATCCTGCTGGAACAGACCCTTACAACTACAGCATTGCAACCACTCAAAGATGCGGCAATTATACCAACGAAGGCGATTGTTATAACAGAGAACATATTATCCCGCAATCGGTTTTTAATGAGCTTTCGCCAATGGTTTCTGATGCGCATTTTATTACCCCAACCGATGGAAAAGTTAACGGAATCCGTTCTAACTATCCGCATTCTGTGGTTGTAACGCCTTCACAAACTACCTTAAATGGAAGCAAACTGGGAACAAGCACAACTGCAGGTTACAGCGGACTGGTTTTTGAGCCCATCGATGAATTTAAAGGAGATATCGCTAGAATGTACTTTTACTTTGCTACTCGATATGAAAATACCGTTGCAGGGTACAACTATGCCATGTTCAACAATAGCAGCAATCAAGTTTTTACCACTGCCTTTTTAAATCAATTATTAGCTTGGCACAATCAAGATCCAGTAAGTGCAAGGGAAATTGCAAGAAACAATGCTATTTATGCCAGACAAAACAATAGAAATCCCTTTATTGATAATCCAACCTATGTAACCGAAATTTGGAAAACAGGCACCGTTGATACTGAAGCACCAACTGCACCAACCAATCTAATGGTAACCGAAACTACAACCAATACAGCAACTTTAACTTGGACTGCTGCAACAGATAATGTGGGAGTTACAGGCTATGATGTATATGTAAATGGTACCTTAAAAACTTCAGTAACTGGATTAACCACAACCATCACTGGTTTAGCAGCTGAAACTACTTACACTTTTTATTTAATTGCTAGAGACGCTGATAGAAATTCTTCTGTGGCTAGTGCTTCAGTAAATGAAACCACCAAAGCACCAGCTGCTGGAACCACTACTTGTGCCTCTGAAAATTTCGAAAATATGCCTGCTAATGCTACTTCTTATGCCATAAGAACTTGGACAAATGGCGGAATTACTTGGACAGCAACTGATGCAAGAACCGACCAACCTTTAAATAATAGAGCAATAATCATTAGAAACGGTTCTCTTACTTCATCTTCAGTAACCAATGGAATAAAAGATTTGACAGTTACAACCAAACTAATTTACACAGGGACTTCTGGGACATTTAAACTCAATGTAAATGGTACCGAAGTAGGAACGATACCTTACAGCGCTACTGCTACTACAACAACAATTTCAGGTATTAATGTAACTGGCGATGTAATCATCAGTATAACCGGAAACAGTACAACTTCAAATCGAGTATTATTTGATGACCTATCTTGGAGCTGTAACACGGTACTTTCGGTAGGTGAATTAGAAAAAGATAGCTTTGCCATGTACCCCAATCCTTCTAACGGAACAATAAAAATTAATTTTGATGATGCTACCGACAAACATGACGTTGCTATATTTTCTGTTTTGGGACAAAAAGTTTTTGAAAAAGAGTACAACAACACACCTAATGCTTCTGTAAGTAATCTTCAAAAAGGGATTTATTTGGTTAAAGTCACAAAAGAAGGAAAATCAACAACCAAAAAGCTAATTGTAAATTAGATAACGATAAGATAATTTTATTTGAAGCGGCAGCAATTGCCGCTTTTTTTTTAGGGCTTAATTAACTAAATTTGCACCGCAATACAACAAACCCTACAACAATGATTCATTTCTTTGAAAACCAAAGTAACACTGTTTTTGCCGTACACACGCAGAACACATTGAGCGAAGTCGAAATGTCGGCTCAAGACATCTCAAAACTCAACTGGCTATTTGCTGATGCCTCTAAAATAGAAAAATCCGTTTTGTCGGATTTTTTTGTTGGTCCTCGCGCCACTATGATTACGCCTTGGAGTACCAATGCAGTAGAAATCACTCAAAATATGGGAATTTCTGGTATCATCAGAATCGAGGAATTTCAGCGTGTTACCGAAGATTTTTCGGATTTTGACCCAATGCTTTCGCAAAAATTTAGCGAACTCAACCAAGATATTTTCACCATTAATATCCAACCGGAACCTATTTTAGAAATCGATGATATTGAAGCGTATAATCAATCCGAAGGATTAGCGTTAAGCCCAGAAGAAGTGGAGTATCTTTCTGATTTAGCCACTAAATTAGGTAGAAAATTAACCGACTCTGAGATTTTTGCGTTCTCGCAAGCCAATTCAGAGCACTGTCGTCACAAAATTTTCAACGGAACTTTTGTAATTGATGGCGAAGAAAAACCGACTTCCCTTTTCAAATTAATTAAGAAAACGTCAGAAACGAATCCAAACGATATTGTTTCTGCCTATAAAGATAATGTGGCTTTTGTAAAAGGACCAAAAGTGACACAATTTGCACCAAAAAGTGCTGACAAGCCTGATTTTTACGAAGAAAAAGAATTTGAATCCGTACTTTCCTTAAAAGCAGAAACCCACAACTTCCCTACTACTGTGGAGCCTTTCAACGGAGCTGCTACAGGTTCTGGAGGAGAAATTCGCGACCGTTTGGCAGGTGGACAAGGTTCGTTGCCATTAGCAGGAACAGCGGTTTATATGACTTCCTATTCTCGTTTAACCTCCTTCGACTCCGCTCAGGATGACAGACCTTGGGAAAAAGGAATGGCCGAAAGACCTTGGTTGTACCAAACGCCAATGGATATTTTGATTAAAGCATCCAATGGAGCTTCTGATTTTGGAAATAAATTTGGACAACCGTTGATTACAGGTTCTGTTTTGACCTTCGAACACGAAGAATCCCCCTCTAACTCCCCCAAAGGAGGAGAACCCAAAAGCCGTAAGTTAGGCTATGACAAAGTCATTATGCAAGCGGGTGGAATTGGTTACGGAAAATTAGACCAAGCGATTAAAAAGAAACCTACCGCTGGCGATAAAATCGTTATTTTGGGTGGAGAGAATTATAGAATTGGAATGGGTGGTGCTGCAGTTTCATCAGCTGATACAGGTGCTTTTGGCTCCGGAATCGAGTTGAACGCCGTGCAACGTTCT
>CAUPCW010000095.1:0-12891 GCA_963509895.1 uncultured Flavobacterium sp. | reverse complement strand
GTATTTTTTATTTTCTCTAAACCTACAGCGCCGTCTTCAGCTTCGTCTACCTGATAGGTATCATTCTCTTCTGAAAGAATTTTGACCAAAACCCTACGAATCGCCGCTTCGTCTTCTATAATTAATATTTTACTCATTCTTTTTGTTTAATCGGTTATATGTTTAATCGTTTAATCGATTAAACAGTTAAACATTAATACTTCAACCACTTATACAATTCTTTCCAACTTGGTTTTTTGCCATACATCAAAATACCCACGCGATAAATTTTGGAAGCAAACCAAACCACTAACAAAAACGTTGCGAATAAAAGCACCATCGAAAGCAAAATTTGCCACAAAGGTACGCCAAAAGGAATGCGCATTAGCATCACAATCGGTGAAGTCAAAGGCACAATCGAGAAAATGGTGGCTACTGTACCGTGAGGATCATTGATTACCGTAAAAAATCCGATGTAAACGCCCAAAATTAAGGGCATAATAATCGGTAACAAAAACTGTTGTGAATCGGTTTCATTGTCAACAGCCGCACCAATTGCGGCATAAAATGAACTGTATAAAAAGTAGCCTCCAATGAAATAAATCACAAAGCAAGTCAGTAAAGTTCCAATCGGAAGATTCCATAATTCGGCTATATACAATTGCGCCGTACTTGCTATTTCGTGTTGCGCTGCTTGCATTACTTCGGGTGGAACTTTAGAAGTAGGTCCTAAATTAACACCGAAAAACAACGAAGCACCCAAAAACAATCCTAAACCTATAATCGCCCAAATTAAAAACTGAAGAATACCCGCCAATGAAGTTCCAATGATTTTACCCATCATCAACTGAAAAGGTTTTACCGAAGAAATAATAATTTCTATGATACGATTGGTTTTTTCTTCGATTACGCTTCGCATCACCATATTGCCATAAATCACGATAAACATCATAATCAAATACCCAAAGGCACCACCAATGGCAATTTTTATTTCATTCAATCCTTTCAAACTTTCCTCACCCGAGGCTTTACTCAAACTGATGTTGATATTAGACTGCGCTTTATGTATCGCCACAGTATCCAATTTTGCGGACTGAAAATTGAGTTGGGTGATTTTTTTATCCAAAATATCCTGAACTTCCTCAATAACAGTGATACTTGGACTATCATTGGATATGAATTGAATCTTTTTATCTAACTCGGCAATAGATGCTGTTTTAGGAATTTGTAACACACCTTCAAAACGCTCTTGGGTGATGCTGTCTTTTAGGGCTTTCACGTCCAAAACCGACAAATCCAAATACTGGTATTCGCTATCTTTTTTATTTTTAGCCATAAAATCGGCAACAAACAAACCCGTTTCATCGTGAACCGCAATTTGCTTGGTATCGGCTTTCATAGACGCCAAATAGCTAACAAAAACAGTAATTCCAACAAACAATAACGGACTCAAAAAAGTCATTACGATAAACGATTTGTTGCGCACCTTGGCAATAAATTCTCTTTGTATTATTAGTGATATGATGCTCATTAGAAAAGCCCCCTACCCCCCGAAGGGGGAATTCCTATTGGGGTAAATAGGGTTAAATTATCAGTTTTTTTAAATCAATTTCTCCGTTTCTCCATTGTTCCCCCTTTGGGGGTTAGGGGGCAACCGTTTTAATAAAGATATCGTTCACACTTGGAATTTTTTCCACAAAATGGGTCACTTGTCCACGTTGCGTAAGGACTTGCAACAATTCATTGGGTGTCCCAGTACCTAGCTGAATTTCTAATTTCAATTCTTGATTCAATGACTTGAAATTGGCGGGCCCCACAGTAAACTTTTGCGTCAAATCATACATCAAGCCTTCTACATTATCTGTCAAAATGCCCACTTCAAAACTATTAGAGCGGTATTGGCGTTTTACTTCTTCCAATTTGCCCTCAATGAGTTTATTCGATTGATGAATCAAAGCGATATGATCACACAATTCCTCTACACTTTCCATTCGATGGGTCGAGAAAATGATGGTCGTCCCTTTTTCTTTTAAGCCTAAAATCTCATCTTTTATAATATTAGCATTCACAGGGTCAAAACCTGAAAATGGCTCATCAAAAATCAACAATTTGGGTTGGTGCAACACACACACTACAAACTGAATCTTTTGTGCCATTCCTTTGGACAATTCCTCGATTTTCTTGTTCCACCAGCCTTTGATGTCTAATTTCTCAAACCAATAGTCCAACTGAATTTTAGCTTCTTTTTTAGAAAGTCCTTTCAGTTGCGCCAAATACAAACACTGCTCACCGACTTTCATCGATTTATACAAACCTCTCTCTTCGGGAAGATAGCCGATTTGCTGAATGTGATGAGGTTGTAATTTTTCGCCATCCAAAAGCACTTCACCACTATCGGGCAACGTAATCTGATTGATGATACGAATTAAAGAGGTTTTTCCGGCACCATTAGGTCCTAATAAACCATAAATACTGCCTTTGGGTATCGAAAGCGAAACGGAATTAAGCGCTACATAATCGCCATATTGCTTCACTACATTTTTTACCTCGAGAATACTACTCATAGCTTGATTTTTAGAATTGCAAAAGTAGGTAATTAGTAGTCAACAACGCCTAATTGTTACAGAAAATGAGGCTTTTTACAGCAATAAAGCTACTCTAAACTTGAAGTCGTTTCTTATTTTTCGGAAGCAGCACGAATCGATATTTCAATCACGAGTCGTCCCGCTTTCCGCTACAATCTTTGCTGCCGAACCCCGGCATCAAAGGATTTCCACTGCAATCGGGGCTAAAAAGTAGGTTTTACTATTTCAACTGGCTTTTAAAGTTATCAGATTATAAACCACAAATTCGCAAATTATCCCAACCATAAATACATTTAAAATTTGAACACCTACAAGGTCAAAAAAAGACCTTGCAGGAAAGACTGCAACAAAACTCTTTTTTTTGAAATTCCCAACCTGCAAGGTTTCCAAAACCTTGTAGGTCTAACTCCTAATCAACACCTTCAAAATTTGCGAATTTGCGGTAATACAATTTTTCAGCAATACTTCTTGAATCCAAACACCTACAAGGTCAAAAAAAGACCTTGCAGAAAACGCTGCAACAATACTCTTTTTGCACTTCTCGACCTGCAAGGTTTCTAAAACCTTGTAGGTCTCACTCGCTATCTATATTTAAAATTTGCGAATTTGCGGTAATACATTTTATAGAGATATTCCTTGAATCCAAACACCTACAAGGTCAAAAAAAGACCTTGCAGGAAACGCTGCAACAAAACTCTTTTTGCACTTCTCGACCTGCAAGGTTTCTAAAACCTTGTAGGTATCACTTACTATCTATATTTAAAATTTGCGAATTTGTGGTAATACAATTTTTCAGCAATACTTCTTGAATTTGAATACCTACAAGGTCAAAAAAAGACCTTGCAGGAAACGCTGCAACAAAACACTTTTTGAACTTCTCGACCTGCAAGGTTTCTAAAACCTTGTAGGTCTCACTCGCTATCTATATTTAAAATTTGCGAATTTGCGGTAATACATTTTATAGAGATATTCCTTGAATCCAAACACCTATAAGGTCAAAAAAAGACCTTGCAGGAAACACTGCAACAAAACTCTTTTTGCACTTCTCGACCTGCAAGGTTTCTAAAACCTTAATACAAACATCAAGTACACCAAAACTATTTGTAAATAAAATTGTATATATTTGAATTAAACAACGCTATCATCAATACTTACAATGAAAAAAATAACTCTATTCGTTTTACTCTTGCTTACCTTCGATCTACAAGGACAAAACTTAACCGAAAAACAGTTAAATAAACTAGAAACTTTTGGAATACCAACTAAAAAATTCGACTATAACAACGAAATCATTCAAGCTAACCTTAAATTAATTCTTTTAAAAGAAAAAAAAAGAAAAACGAATTTAGTTACCGGAATTATCTTTTCCTCATTGGCAATCGCAACAACAGCTTTTGGCGCAAAAATAATAGATTACTCCAAAAATGATCAGGAGGGAGTGGGACAAGCCATAGGCAGTATGTTTGTAGTGGGTGGCATAATTGAATTAGGAATTTCTGTGCCTTTTTATATCTCTTCTCATAAAAGAAAAAAAGAGCGAGACAACATCATAGAGATCTACCAATCTCCTTCAAATCGTTGATTTTACCAAAACATAATTGCACTTCATTTTAGAAATCATAGGCAATACTAGAAGTCTAAGTATTGACTTTTCACCCAAAAAAAATCCCTATGCTACAAAAACATAGGGATGAATATAAAATAAGATTAAAAAAATTAAGAAAACATATCTTTAACTTTCTCAAAGAATGATTTGTCTGATTTTTCAGGATGTGGTGTGAAATTATCGTCGTTCAATGCATTTTCAAAGAATTGTTTTTGTTCTTTGGTCAATGTTTTTGGAGTCCAAACATTCACGTGGACTAATAAATCGCCACTTCCGTAACCATTGATACTTGGAATTCCTTTTCCTTTCAAACGCAATATTTTTCCAGATTGAATGCCTTCTTCTAATTTGATACGTACTTTACCATTCACCGCTTCGATATCTTTAGAAATACCCAAAACCGCTTCAGCAAAGCTGATGTACAAATCGAAATGTAAATTCTCACCTTCACGTTTCAAGAACTCGTGCTCTAACTCTTCAATTGCTACAATCAAATCGCCAGGAATACTATTTCCAGGTGCATCATTTCCTTTTCCAGAAACTTTCAATTGCATACCGTCTACAACACCAGCTGGAATTTTGATAGAAACCGTTTCGTCTTCTAAAATCATTCCTTGTGCATCGGCATTGTTTGGTTTTTTATCCAAAATTTGCCCTGATCCACCACAAGACGGACAAGTTGACGCCGATTGCATACGACCCAAAATAGTATTGGTCACACGCATCACTTGACCTTGACCATTACAAGTAGAACACGTTTTATAGGAAACACCAGGTGCCTGTACCTTACGTTTTACTTTTACTTTTTTCTCAACACCATTCGCAATTTCTTCCAATGTCAATTTGACTTTAATTCGCATATTGCTTCCTTTGGCACGACGAGCGCCTCCGCCTCCGCCTCCAAAACCACCAAAGCCACCTCCGAAAATATCTCCAAATTGACTAAAAATGTCATCCATATTCATACCGCCATGACCACCGCCATAACCACCAGCTCCATCAAAAGCTTGGTGACCATATTGATCATATTTGGCTTTCTTTTGCGGATCGCTTAATACTTCATACGCTTCGGCAGCTAATTTGAATTGCTCCTCGGCTGCAGGATTGTCAGGATTTTTGTCAGGGTGAAATTCAATAGCTTTTTTTCGGTAAGCCTTTTTGATTTCAGCCTCCGAAGCACCTTTAGATATCCCTAATATTTCGTAAAAATCTTTTTTCATTTTTAAATTGTGCTATTTTATTCAGCTACAAATGTGCTAACTTGAATGTTGATTTATTGTCCTATAACCACTTTTGGAAAACGAATAATTTTATCGCCTAATTTGTATCCTTTTTCCAATACATCCACAATTTTTCCTTTTAAATCGTCTGATGGCGCTGGAATTTGAGTAATAGCCTCTGCAAAATCAGCATTAAAAGCGTCACCTGCATTTACATCCACTACTTCTAATCCTTTGGTCACCAAAGTTCCTTTTAGTTTCTCGTGAATCAACGCTACCCCTTTTGTCAATAACTCATCTTCAGACTTATTAATTTCTACCATGGCACGATCAAAATCGTCTAAAACAGGAAGCAATGCTAATAAAACTTCTTGATTGGCTGTTTTGAATAACTCAATACGCTCTTTTGTAGTACGTCTTTTGTAGTTTTCAAATTCTGCGAACAAACGTAAGAATTTATCTTTTTCTTTAGCTAAATCTTGTGCCAATTGTTCTTCAACACTTAATTCTTCAATGATAAGTTGCTCTCCATTTGCATTATTCTCCAACGTTGCATCATCTATTTCTTGATCGAACTCTGTATTTTCAGTAGTCATATTGCTTTTATTTTTAAAAAATTTTTTAAACATCTTTTTTGATTCTCTTCATTCATTCTCAAAAGTGTTGCCAAAACTATCAAAATGTCAAATTGTCATACACAGCAACATCGTTTTAAATGTAGAAATAAAAAAATACTATATTGTATATTATGAACTTCATAAAAATTTAATATAATTTTAAGACTATCACGAAATAGTTTGCCTAAATTTGTGACCTATTATTGAAATATATAATTTATATACCGAGAATTATATCCGTTTTTAGTTAATTATTAATTCAGCATTGTTTATAATAAAAAAAGCTTCGTTTATCAAAACGAAGCTTTTTTTGTTATGTATGGTAGCTATTGTAGTAGTTGTTGTAAGCCTTCATAATTCAAGACGACTTGTTCTCCTGTAACAAGGTTCTTCAAAGTAAAAGTACTCGATTCTAATTCTTGTGTACCTATAATCACTGCAAACGGAATACCTCTTTTATCAGCATATTGCAATTGTTTCCCCATTTTGACAGCATCGGGATACAATTCTACTTTAATGCCCTCGGCTCTAAGTTTTTGAATGGTCTGCATTGCCGCAAAAGCTTCGGTTTCGCCGTAATTCACAAACAACGCTTTTGAAGTAGCGGCAACCGTATCGGGGAACAATCCTAATTCTTCAACCACTAAATAAATACGATCCAAGCCGAAAGAAATACCCACACCACTCATATTTTTCAAGCCAAAAATGCCCGTTAAATCGTCATATCTTCCGCCGCCGCCGATGGATCCCATAGCAACGGTTTTAGGTGGAGCAATTTCAAAAATAGCTCCTGTATAATAATTCAGTCCTCTTGCCAAAGTCACGTCCAAATCCAACTGAGCTGTAGCCAGTCCGAGTTGGGTTACTTTTTCGCAAATGAATTGCAATTCTTCAACACCTTTCATCCCTTCTACTGAAGCAGAAAGCAATTGTGACAATTGATTAATTTTCTCTGTAATCGTTCCTGTAAAGCTGAACAACGGTTGCACTTTGGCAATAGCTTCTTCAGAAATGCCTTTTTCAATCATTTCTTTCTTAACGCCGTCTTCGCCAATCTTATCCAGTTTATCCAATGCCACGGTAAAATCAATCAACTTATCCGAAGCGCCAATCACCTCAGCAATTCCAGATAAAATTTTACGATTATTGATTTTGATGGTCACGCCTTCTAATCCCAAAGCCGTAAAAACAGTGTCATACAATTGTACTAACTCCACTTCTTGCCACAACGATTTGGAACCTACCACATCAGCATCGCATTGAAAAAATTCTCTGAAACGACCTTTTTGTGGACGGTCGGCTCGCCATACGGGCTGAATTTGATATCTCTTGAACGGAAACTCGATTTCACTTTGGTGCTGTACCACGTAACGCGCAAAGGGTACGGTCAAATCATAACGCAAGGCTTTCTCCGAAATACTAGAAGTCAACTTTAGACTGTCTTTGTTCTCTAAATGCGCCGCATTGGCTTTTGACAAATAATCACCCGAATTCAAGATTTTAAAAATCAAGCGGTCGCCTTCTTCTCCATACTTTCCCATCAAAGTATCTGAATTCTCGAAGGATGGAGTTTCTATAGGTTGAAAGCCAAATTTTTCAAAATTGCTTTTTATGGTTTGAATAATGTATTGTCTTTTGGCCACTTCGGCTGGCGAAAAATCGCGCGTTCCTTTGGGTATACTGGGTTTTGAAGCCATTGTAAAATGAATTTTCAATTAGGTTTGCAAATATCTTACTTTTTAAAAGAAATCCTATCCAAAAAAAGTGGGTTTTATTATTCTACAACAAACCCATCTTATTTTTGAACCATTTAGGGTAGTTAAGGTCATATAAGAGTTAGAAATACAGAACTTATTTATTACAAACTTTTTAGTTGAGTAAAATTATTTTTTACCACATAGGAGAAACATAGAATTTATAGTCTTTAAAAGAAAAAGATAGACGTTTTACTATTCACATAGCTGTACTATGTGTAAAATAGGCCTATTTCTATTTATTCTTTGCCTAGTTAGTGTAATCTATGATGCTCCTATGTGGTTAAAATTTTATTATAATTCACCCAATGGGTTTTATTATTATATGACCTTACATTCCTTAATATGGTTATTATATTGCTTCTGAAATGATCTACTCAGTTGAAGGTTGCACACAAAATCAAAGAATGCGTTTTCTTTTGAACCAAAAATAGATGACCAACGCAATGACTACCATCACACCCAAGGTCATAAAATAGCCAAGAGGCCATTGTAGTTCTGGCATATTTTCAAAGTTCATTCCGTAAATACCCGCAATAAAAGTCAAGGGCAAAAAGAAAGCCGAAAAGATGGTCAACAATTTCATCACATCATTGCTTTTTTGTGCGTTGACCGAAAGATAGGTATTCAGTAGGTTATTCGCATTTTCAAGTACTTCGTCATAATTGAGTAGCAAACTCAGTAGCTTGTCTTTGATGTCTTGCAAAGCGGTTTTGGAAGACTCGCTCACTTCGAGTTGGTGAATGACATTTTGAAAAATCTGCAATAGCTTTTTGGTGATACGGGTTTGTGCTTTCAAGAAATACAGTTCTTCCAGAGATATTTTGGAATAGTCTTGCAGGAAAATCGTCTTTTCGATTTGAATGATTTTTTCGTCAAAGTCGTTCAAAGGGACTTGATAAGTTTCTACCATTTTATGGATGAGATAAATCAAAATCTCCTCTGGTGTTTTGTGGTCTTTTTTTACGGTTTCCAAAAACGCAAACGGACTTCGATGAATAGTGATGATTTTGTTTCCGTTGTAAAAAAAGGCGATTTTATGCGACAATTCATTGATGGTTGTTGCTTTACTGGCCATTCTCGGTGTAAAAGCCCTTAGGATTAAAAAATTATAATTGGGCTGCTTTTCAAATTTAGGCAAGTGGCCTCGCTCCAAACTATCTTTAATTTGAAAATAATCCAACTGGTATTCTTGGGCGATTTTATCTAGATTTTCTTTGTTGGGTTGGCAAATGTCTATCCAAACAAAGTTGTCGAATTGTATTTTTGTGAGGGTTGATGGTGTCATTTTATTTTGGTGTGTATTGATGTGCTCATCGAAAGTTCAAGAAACCAAATATGAGAAGCATCACGAATTTTCATTGGGAGACGAATATAGAAAAAAGTTAGAGTACTTTATAACGCGATTTTAAATTATTGTCAGCGTGATTTCATATTCTATCTAAGTTTTAATTCTATTAATTTTACTCTTTTTTTATCTCCAATAATTCTAAAAACTTTTCTTCTAACTTTCTCTTTTTTCTTTTATTGTACCATATGGAAAAAAGGGTGACTACAACCCAAAATGAATTAAAAACCACAAACGCTTTAAATGGAGTGTTCTTAGCAAAAAACACTGAATTTACTGCAATAAAAGCTAAAATCGGAAAAAATTTCATCCAAACCTTATGAAATTTAGAAGGCGAAACGATGCTATAGTTAACAGTTACTGTAGCATTCACTTTTTTATACTTCACTTTTAAGATATAAAAGGTAGGTGTTATTGTACTATTCGCAGTTAATCGAAACGAAGTATCATCATAATTCCCATAAAAAGGTTTGGAGGCTTCCCCAAACATTGTAAAAATAGACAAATGGCTTAATTTGAGTTTAGGAGAGCCGATGTCCAAATTTTCTTTAATTCTGTTACGAAACTCGCTAAGGGATAATTTTGAGGTCATTATAATAAAAAGGGCTATCGGGTTTTAATTCTGGAAATAATAAGCAATTATATTTTTTTTGTGAGATTTAGAATTGGAAGTTTTGGGAAATCGGATACAAAACAAACCTCTGCTTAATGCAATTAGCGAAATCGTAAGCACAGCAATTGTGCCTAGATTATTTATTTAATGCATATAATTTTTCTAAAAAGAGTATCTTTTTATCCTCACTCCACTTATTTGTATAAACAAGAAGATTTAGGAAATTATCTTTAGCTGAACCAAAAAGGAATATATTATCGAGTTTCTTGTCATTATATTTCCAGATTATATATTCTAATTCCTCATTTTCTTTAATCTTTTCGGTTTTGAATTTATTCTCTTTATAATAATCTGAATCCCATATGTAAAACAATTTTACGTTTTCTAAATCTGATGCACTACTTTTAAAAAAAGAATAGGATTTTTTAGGATTTTGGGCAACTGCAATAATTATTTCCTCTTCATTTTTAAGATAAATTTGACCAGAGTCATCCATTTTATTTAATTGCTTCCAATTTCCGGGAATTTTAACTTCCCCAACATTTGTTTTTACTTTAGAGTAATCCTTAATCTCTTGGCATAAAATAAAATTTGGCAAGCAAAAAAATAGCACTAACATCAATTTAAATCTGTTCATATATAATTGGTTTTGATTTTTTATCAATTCGTTCCTAGACAAAATCCATCTTCCTGTAACACTCCTAAATTATCGCAATCAACAAAAGTTGGTTTCGTAGTAAGAATCCAAATATAACACTAATCCCTTACAAAAATTGATAAAAATGATTCCTTTTAGGGATATAATTCCAACCAAACGTTTTGGTGTTCCTACTGTCCTAGCCCCGATTGAAATGGAAAGCCCGAAGCGCCAATAGCCAATTTTTCTTGACCTAAAAGAGCGACTAACGGAAGCTCCTTTTGGGGCGTAGAAAAATTGGCTTATGGTGCGAGGACTTGTAATGAAAAGCGGGAATAGCTCCTAAAAATTAAAACATATAAGTCATTGGAGTTTTTTTTGAAGATTTATTGTGAACCATATAAAATTTAAGGGCATATAAGTTTTGTTTTAAAGCTGTAAAATTTAACCGCAAAGAGCGCAAAGTTTTACGCAAGGTTCGCAAACATATAATCCTAGAAGTTTTTATTGAAGCTGTGAAATTTAACTACAAAAGATACAAAGATATCAGCCAAGTTCACAAAGAAAAAAACTTTATTGCCCTTCAATTCCTTATATGGTTTTAAAAAAAAGAAGGTTTGCAGATTTGAAATTTAGTGTTTTTTGAAAACCAAACTTGTAACAAAAATTGTATTTTCGTGACAAACTTACATGATGCTAAAATTATTCAAAGAAAATATTAAAATTGCGTTGGGTTCAATCAAAACGCAATTGCTGCGTACCATTCTTACGGTACTGATTATTGCTATTGGAATCATGGCTTTGGTGGCAATTTTGACTGTGGTGGCGGCTTTGGAGAACACCATTTCGTCTGATTTTGCCTCGATGGGCGCCAATACCTTCAACATCAATCAATACGAAAATACCACGCGAAACCGTGGCGGCGGCGAACGAGAAATCATTAACCCAATCATCTCCTACCCCGATGCCGTGGCGTTTAGAAACAAATACAAATATCCTTTTACCGAGACTTCACTTTCGTTTACGGCTACTTCTACGGCCGAGATTAAGTATTTGAATACCAAAACAGATCCTGAGAACAAAATAGTAGGTGTCGACGAAATGTATGCCGTCAATTCTGGACTGGATTTTAGTGCTGGACGAAATTTTACGAGCTTCGACGTCAACAACAATGCTTTTGTTTGTGTGGTCGGTTCGGATTTCGAAAAGGGCCTTTTGAAGGATGTTAACCCAATTGATAAAATTATTTCGATTCGTGGGGCTAAATTTAGAGTCATTGGCGTACTCAAAGAAAAGGGTTCTACTTTTGGCAACAGTCAGGATTTGCGCGTTTTAATTCCGATTCAAGTGGCGCGTTCGCTTTTTAGCGCTCCCAACATCAATTATAGTGTGAGTATTATGGTAGGCAAAAAAGAATTGCTAGATCAAGCCGTAGACAACGCGACTAGTGTAATGCGCCGCATTCGAAAATTAAGCCCAGTTAAAGACAACAACTTTGGCGTAGTTCGAAGTGATGACTTGATTAACCGCATTCTTGGCATCACAAAATACCTTGGATTGGCGTCATGGCTCATTGGCGTGATTACCATTTTTGGTTCTTCGATAGCTTTAATGAATATCATGATTGTTTCGGTAACCGAAAGAACCCGAGAAATTGGCGTTCGAAAAGCCTTAGGCGCCAAGAAATCGACCGTGGCGATTCAGTTTTTTATCGAAACCTTACTCATTGGTCAAATCGGCGGACTCGTCGGCATCTTTTTCGGAATCTTAATCGGTTTTGGCATCGCGAGCGCAATGGATTTTGCCTTCGTAATTCCGTGGGGCGCCATATTTGCTGCCTTTGCTACTAGTTTTATGGTAGCCATTGTTTCTGGATTGTATCCTGCGATAAAAGCATCCAAACTCGACCCAATTGAGGCATTGCGATATGAATAAATAGTAGGGCGTGACCCCATAAAAAAAGGGACCTACTCAGCAATCGTGCTAGTCGGTCCCTTTTTTTATGCGGTCGGGCTATACGCACTACTTCGGTAGTTAGCTCCTATCCCTCACGCAAAACCAAAAGATTGGGGATTTCAAATTTGACATCAAAAATCGTGAATCAACTATCAAATCCATATTTCTTTTTTTGTACAAAAACTAGATTAAAATACTCTAGTAGTACTGTCAAATCGAGCGCAGTCGAGATTCACAAACTGTTCTCGACTGCGCTCGAACTGACAAAAAATCTATTTTACATTAAAACTCAACTATCAAACTTTTTTTCTTGAATAAAAAACCAATTTAAATTGTCAAACCCTTCCTGTCAAATCGAGCGCAGTCGAGATTCACGAACTGTTCTCGACTGCGCTCGAACTGACAAAAAATCTATTTTACATTAAAACTCAACTATCAAACCTTTTTTTCTTGAATAAAAAACCAATTTAACTTGTCAAACCCTTCCTGTCAAATCGAGCGCAGTCGAGATTCACAAGCTGTTCTCGACTGCGCTCGAAATGACAAAAAATCTATTTTACATTAAAACTCAACACT
>CAUPCW010000094.1:0-12989 GCA_963509895.1 uncultured Flavobacterium sp. | reverse complement strand
TCCAAGAAAAAACAACAATCGCAACTACAAAACCGAATGGGTTTTTAGTATTTACAATCTGTACAACAGAAGAAATGCTGCGTCAATCAACTTCAGACAAAACATTGACACAGGTAATAATGAAGCAGTAAGAACTTCAATTTTTGGTATTGTTCCAGCTGTGAGTTATAATTTTAAATTTTAAGCCTTATGCAAAAGATCACTTTCTTTTTCGTTTTTATACTAGCCATCTTATTCGTGGGATGTGAAGATGTAGTGGATGTAGACCTAAACACTGCTCCACCAAAATTAGTAATTGAAGCCTCCATCAATTGGCAAAAAGGAACTTCAGGGAATCAGCAACGCATCAAATTAACAACTACAACAGACTATTTCAGTAATTCAATCCCTAAAGTTTCGGGGGCAATTGTGACCATTACCAATAGCACCAATACTGTTTTTAATTTTGTGGAAGCACCAAATACAGGCGAATATTTCTGCTCGAATTTTGTCCCTGTAATCAATGAAACGTATACGCTGACTGTGGTTAGCAAAGGACAAACTTATACCGCTACAGAATCTTTACAACCTGTGGCTCCTATTACCAAATTAGAACAAAAAAATGATGGTGGTTTTACAGGAAAAGAAATTGAAGTAAAAACTTTTTATAACGATCCAGCAGGTATACCTAATTATTATTTGTACAAATATGTATATTCTAATCAAGTAAAATCCAATCTTTATGTGGACCGAGATGAGTTTTTTGATGGGAATGAGTTTTTTAGCATTTCTCAAAACGACGAACTCAAAAAAGGAGACAAAATCGAAATCACCCACTACGGCATCTCAAAAGCCTATTACAACTATATGAGTATTTTAGTAAGTATTGCGGGTAATAATGGCGGTGGTCCTTTTCAGTCTCCTCCAGCTACGGTTCGTGGTAATATCATCAACACTACAGACAAAGCCAATTATCCGTTGGGCTATTTTTCATTAAGTGAAATTGACTTTAGAAGTTATACCATTCAATAATACTCTTTTCAAGTATCTTTTTATGCTAATTCAGACCTTACAAACACTTTTCAATAGGGATTTGACTTCCTTAAAAAGAGAAATAAATACCTATCAGAACGAGGCTACAATCTGGTCTAGTGACCAACAAATCAACAATTCGGCAGGCAATTTATGCTTGCATCTTATTGGTAATTTAAACACTTACATTGGAGCTGAAATTGGTAAAACAAACTATGTTAGAAATAGAGATTTAGAATTTTCTGCGAAAAACATCTCCAAATCAGAATTGATTCAAAAAATCGATGAGACCATAGCAGTTGTTCATCAAGCGCTTGATCAATTATCAGAAGATGATTTAGAAACAGAATATCCACTGCTAGTTTTGGACAAAAAGACCTCTTATGGTTTCTTCTTGGTGCATCTAGCTTCACATCTAGCCTATCATTTGGGACAAATTACCTACCATCGCAGACTACTAGATGCATAAGAGATGAACTAGCTCAATAACTTTTGTACATTTGTTTCGAATAATCTTAAATCTAAATCTAAAAAATGTCCTCACATCATATCGTTCGCGACGACCAAGAACCGGCTTTAATCATTGCTAATGGTGCTGCTTGTCAGCCCGAATTATTGGGTCAGTTATTAGAATGGTCACCTTTGGTTGTGGTGCTTGACTCAGCCATAGAACGCGTGATGCCTCTTGACATTAAAATCGATGTGCTCTTGGGTGATTTTGATCGTGATTTTGACCCAGAGGTATACAAAATCAAACAATATCCGCTGGAAATTGTGCACACTCCCGATCAAAACAAAACCGATTTAGAAAAAGCATTAGACTATTTAATCGAACGAAAAATTCCCTCAGTCAATATTGTTTGGGCTACTGGAAAAAGAGCCGATCACACCATAACCAATCTTACTAATATTGTACGGTATCGCGATTTAATCAAAATTGTGATTTTGGACGATCATTCCAAAATATTTCTTTTACCCAATAAATTCGAAAAATGGTACACAGCTGGCACACCTATTTCGCTAATCCCAATTGGCGTGGTAAAAGGTATTCATTCACAAAACTTAGTGTATCCTTTAGCAAATGACACCTTGACCATTGGTTATAGAACTGGCAGTAGCAATGCTGTCGCGTCCGATGGATTGGTTACTATTGAACATGCTGAAGGGGATTTATTGCTGATGGAATGCATGGATTAATTTACAAAAAAGGAATACCTATCTTTGCACCGAAATTTAGAAAATGAAACGTACCAAGCAGCCCGAGAAAAAAAATCTACACCCTAGAAATCAGCACCGTTTAGGATACGACTTTGATTCCTTAATCCAGATATTGCCCGAACTCAAAAATTTTGTAGGCATCAACGAACATCAAATTCAAACGCTAGATTTTAGTAATCCTGATGCCGTAAGAGCATTGAACAAAGCGTTATTACTAGCGTACTACGATATTCAATTTTGGGAAATTCCTTCTACTTTTCTTTGCCCACCCATTCCGGGTAGAGTAGACTACATTCATTACTTAGCCGATTTGTTAGCCCAAAGTAATAATGGTATTATCCCAAAAGGAGAAGCTGTTCAGGGCTTAGACATTGGTGTAGGTGCGAATTGTATTTATCCTATTTTAGGAAATGCAGTTTACGGTTGGAGTTTTGTAGGCACAGATATCGATGAAAAGGCGATTCAAAATTGCAAAAAGATTATCGAAAAAAATCCAAAACTAATCGATGCCATTAGCTTACAGTTACAGACAGAACCTCGTTTTATTTTCAAAAACATAATGGAATCTGAAGATAAATTTGCTTTTACCATTTGCAATCCACCCTTTCATAATTCTAAAGAGGAAGCCACAAAAGTAGCTTTACGAAAAGTCAATAATTTGAGTTCCAATAAAACCACTACACCAACTTTAAATTTTGGTGGACAAAACGCTGAGTTATGGTGTCCGGGTGGAGAATTGGGTTTTATCACTGAAATGATTTATGAAAGCGCCAAATATCCTATGCACTGTCTTTGGTATACCACTTTGGTCTCCAAACAAGCGCATCTAAATAGTTTGTACAAAACTTTAAACAAAGTAAATGCTGCCAACATTACCACCATTGACATGGCACAAGGCCAAAAAACGAGTCGCATCTTAGCTTGGACTTTTTTGACCGAAAAACAACAAAAAGAATGGAAGTTTGAATAGGAATCAAATAGCAAATAAAAACTTTATATTTGTATATAATTAAAAAAGCAGTAATCATGTTACCTGAAAAGAAAGCTGAAAAAATAGTGTTTCGATCAAATGCTAAAGAAGTATCAAATTTAATAGTAGCAGGAAAAAAAGCAGCACTAAACGCAATAAGAGAAAATAAAGCGCTTGGATTATCCTTTACCTATAACGAGGGTAATAAAGTTGTTTGCGAAAGTGCCAATGGAGAAATCCTTGAACTAAATACTAAACCTTTGAGATCCTCTATAAAAATAAAGAAAGGTACAATATTGTATGTCAAATCAAAGTAAAATAAGGCTTTTTGCTGGTCCAAATGGTTCTGGAAAAACATCTTTGTACTCTATAATAAGTAAAACTTACCATTCTGGCATTTTCATAAATGCTGATGAAATAGAAAAAACATTACAAACAAAAGGTTTGATTGACCTAACCGACTTTGGTCTAAAAGTAACTTCAAAAGATCTGGAACAATACGCTCTTCTAGATGACAGCCAATCTTTATTTGCCAAAGCAAAACAAGAAAACTTTACTATAGATTTAATTATAGCCGAAAATTTCATTGTAAATAAACCCAAAAAAACAAACAGTTATGAAGCTGCTTTTGCAGCAGCCTTTATTCGTTTTTTACTCCTAAAAGAACAAAAATCATTTTCTTACGAAACTGTAATGAGTAATAGTTCTAAACTTAGAGAATTGGAAATAGCAAAAAATTCTGGTTTTAAAACTTATCTTTATTTTATTTGTACCGATGATTTCCATAAAAACATAGACCGAGTTAGAATTAGGGTTGCCAAAGGAGGTCATAATGTTGATGGTAGTAAAATCGAAAAAAGATACTTTAAAACTTTAGAAAACCTTTCAGATGCGATAAAAATAGTAGACAGAGCTTTTTTATTTGATAATTCTGGCAAAAAAATGGATTTACTTGCAGAAATTTACAAAGGGCAAGCTATAAAATTCCACACTTCAGACCTTCCCTTGTGGTTTGAGGAATATGTCTACAACAAATTTGAGTTGTAATTTTTTTCTTAAAATAAACTATACCATCACAATTACAGACATGGCACAAGGCCAAAAAACGAGCCGCATCTTGGCTTGGACTATTTTGACCGAAAAACAACAAAAAGAATGGAAGTTTGAATAGGAATACTCGCTTTTTGACACTTACTTTTTTATCCTCACTTGCATGGCGTATTCATAGGTATCCAAATCTTTAAAAGCAAATTGCTGCGGAGCTACGAAAGGTAAATAATCATATAGTTTTTCTTTAGTAAAACGTTGCGACCAAAAACGTTCTTGAGTAGCTGTAAAACTATCTTCGGGAGAAGTAATTATTGTCATTCCCATTTTTTGATAACTCAATTCTTGTTTCATTCTAGTGGCATCGTTGTCTTTGTAACAGGCTCCCAAAACAACTTCACCCTGAGGGGCTAACAAACCATAAGCCTGAGAAAAAATACTGGTAAACTTAGAATTGATCGTTAAATCTAATTTTGAGGTCGCTCTTGAATAGCCCTTAAAATCAAAATCATCGGGATAAAAATTCCCTGCTGTAAACCAAGTAGTCATAATCAAATCATACGTCCCCGTTAGTTGATGTAAGGCTACAGCATCTAAATTCAAAAGTGTCACTTTATCATTTATACCTAAATCATTTACCATTTTTGATGCTAAATTCAAACATAAAACAGCATTATCTGTACCAGTATAATGCGCCACATACTGCCATATTTCGGGAATATCATGTAGGTTTTGAATAATTCTACCGCTACCCACTCCGATATCTAAAATACGAATGGATCTTTGTAAGCGTAATGACAACTCATGAATAACTTCTTTTAAAGCTACAAACTCTGCCCATTGCGCTTGAATCAAATAAGGAGAAAGATAATTTTCGTCAAAAGAATGTGTTACTGTATCTGGATTATCATACATATTCATGATCTAAAGATTAAGTGATGTTACGACGTAATTTAGTAAAAAAACAATGAAAATGAGACTACAAACACGAATTATTGATTCCTGAAAAACGGCAATTACAATCCTATAATTTTTTATTCTAATGAAAATGATAACAAAAAAGCAAATTGTGGCGCTATAACCCCGATAGTAGCGGCATCCTTGCTTGACGGGGTTCGGCAAGCAAGATATAGCGGATAGCGGGACTTTGCTGGGTAAAATGCCTTTTGCTTCGGTTCCTAAAAATAACCATCGAATGAAGACTCATAAATTAAGGATTAGCTGTATTTTTGTGAACTATCCTTTGTCTCATAATCAAGTTAGCACAGTTAAAAATGAAATTTCAAATTGTATCGGATTACAAACCTACCGGAGACCAACCCCAAGCTATTGAAAAATTAGCGCAAGGCATTGTTGCTGGCGATCCTTTTCAAACCCTGCTTGGAGTTACTGGCTCTGGAAAAACATTTACGGTTGCAAACGTCATTGAAGAAGTTCAAAAACCAACCCTGATACTGGCGCACAATAAAACATTGGCCGCGCAGTTGTACTCGGAATTCAAACAGTTTTTCCCTAACAACGCGGTGGAATATTTTGTATCGTATTACGATTATTACCAACCCGAGGCTTTTATGCCTGTTACGGGCGTTTTTATAGAAAAAGATTTGTCGATCAATGAAGAGTTAGAAAAAATGCGTTTGAGCACGACTTCTTCTTTATTATCTGGACGAAGAGATATTATAGTGGTCGCCTCGGTTTCTTGCATTTATGGTATTGGAAATCCGGTGGAGTTTCAAAAAAACGTAATTGCCATCGAAGTCAACCAAATGATTTCAAGAACAAAATTGCTACACAGCTTAGTGCAAAGTTTATATTCTAGAACCGAAGCTGAATTTACCCCAGGAAATTTCAGAATTAAAGGTGATACGGTAGAAGTCTATCCGAGTTATGCTGATGATGCCTTCAGAATTCATTTTTTTGGTGATGAAATCGAAGAAATTGAAAGCTTTGATACCAAAACCGCTCAAGTCATTGAACGCTTTGAAAAATTGACCATTTATCCCGCCAATATGTTCGTGACCTCGCCAGATGTGCTACAAAATGCCATTTGGGAAATCCAGCAAGATTTAGTGAAACAAGTGGATTACTTCAAGGAAATAGGCAAACATTTAGAAGCCAAACGCCTCGAAGAGCGCACCAACTTCGACCTAGAAATGATTCGAGAATTGGGCTATTGTTCTGGAATTGAAAATTATTCTCGTTACCTTGACGGAAGAGAAGCGGGCTCAAGGCCTTTTTGTTTATTGGATTATTTTCCGAATGATTTTTTATTAGTAGTCGATGAAAGCCACGTGACTTTGTCGCAAGTACATGCTATGTATGGTGGCGACCGTTCTAGAAAAGAAAATTTGGTAGAATATGGTTTTCGCTTACCGGCAGCTATGGACAATCGACCTTTGAAATTCGAAGAGTTTGAAGCTATGCAAAATCAAGTTATTTATGTGTCTGCCACACCTGCGGATTATGAATTGCAAAAATGTGATGGCGTTTATGTAGAGCAAATTATTCGCCCCACAGGCTTATTAGACCCGATTATCGAAATTCGTCCAAGTCTAAACCAAATTGATGATTTAATCGAAGAAATACAAGTGCGCTGCGAGTTAGACGAACGTGTTTTGGTCACTACTTTAACCAAAAGAATGGCCGAAGAATTGGCTAAATATTTGACTAAAGTTTCCATTCGCTGCCGTTATATCCACTCCGATGTAGATACATTAGAACGTATCGAAATTATGCAAGATTTGAGAAAAGGCTTATTTGACGTATTGATTGGAGTCAATTTATTGAGAGAAGGATTGGATTTGCCTGAAGTGTCTTTGGTTGCTATTTTGGATGCCGACAAAGAAGGCTTTCTTAGAAGTCATCGCTCACTTACTCAAACCATTGGTCGTGCGGCAAGAAACTTAAACGGAAAAGCGATTATGTATGCTGATAAAATTACTGCAAGTATGCAAAAAACGATTGATGAAACCAATTATCGCCGTACCAAACAAATCAATTACAACACCCAACACAATAAAGTACCACAAGCTTTAGAGAAAAAAATAGACAGTGCTTTCATCAAAAATCCAATGGTGGAATACGAATTAGGACATACTATTGCAAAAGCAGCAGAACCTGAGACGGCTTATCTATCAAAACCAGAATTAGAAAAATTAATCCGTGAAAAACGAAAAGCTATGGAGAAAGCCGCAAAAGATTTAGATTTTATGCAAGCTGCCAAGTTCCGCGATGAAATAAAAGCATTACAAGAAAAACTCTCTTAATTATGTTGTTCTTGGAACATTCCTAACAGTGCTTTAGCATCAATCATAGCATTGGGAGATTCCTGCATCATTTGCAAAACACGTTTGGTAGCCCCTGGATTCAATCCCATATCAATGGCTATTTGACGAATGGCAACTGACTCTTTTTCGTGCAAAACACCATCACAATGCATAATCAACGCCAATCTATAGAACTGCTGAATCCGCTGAAATTCTGATTTAATGGGCAAATGAGGCAACTCTTGATGAAACAAATCAGAATATTCTGCTCTGGTAAATCCCAATTCTTTGGCTACAATTCGAATAAAATCAGACTCTCGTTGATGCAACCTTCCGTCAACGATAGAAAAACTTATCATTTCTAAAAGTAAACTTCTTTTTTCTTCAAAACTATTCATCAATTTCTTATTTTTAGCTAAAATATTGTTTTTAAATGTATCCACAAAATCCAATTATGCCTAAAAAAACAATCCTATTTTTTTGCTTCTTTTTTCTTTTGGTGAAAGGATGGACACAGGAAACTACTGCATCTTCTCAAGTCAGTACTTTTAGTATGGTATCACCTGAGTTGCAAACGACAAAAAAAATCTGGCTCTACTTACCCAAAAACTATAACGCTTCCAAGAAGAAATATTCTGTGATTTATATGCCCGATGCCCAAAATTTATTTGATGCCAAAACAGCCTATAATAGTGAATGGAATATTGATGAAAAATTAGACAGTCTAAGTGCACAAGTAATAGTTGTAGGAATTGAACACGGAAACGAAAAACGGTTGGAAGAGCTCACGCCCTATCCTCACGAAAAATACGGCGGCGGCAAGGCGAATCAATACCTAAATTTTATTGTCAACACCTTAAAACCGAGCATCGACAAAAAATACCGCACCAAAACTGACAAAACACATACGCTAATAATTGGTAGCTCCTTGGGTGGATTGACCGCTTTTTACGCTACGCTAAAATATCCCGAAGTTTTCGGCAAAGCAGGCGTTTTTTCTCCTGCCTTTTGGATTAACAGAAAGGATATTATCACATTAACAGAACAAACTCAAAAGATAAAAGCAAAGTACTATTTCCTTTGTGGAGATAAAGAAGGTGAGGATGATAGTATGGTCAAAGACTTGAATATAATGGAAAACATCATCAATACCAAGCGTTGTTCTTGTAAACATTTGAACAAAAAAACCATAATAAAAGGCGGCCAACACAACGAAAAATTATGGCGTGACGGTTTTGTTAAGGCGCTACTTTGGTTGGGCTACTAATCCTTTTTTAGAATATTTAAATTTTATGTTATGCAACTAATCCTTCGCGAATACAACCTCAAATTAAAACACACCTTCACCATTTCTAGAGAATCTATCGATTTTCAACCTTCACTAATTGTAGAATTGCTAAGCGAAGGCTACTCAGGATTTGGCGAAGCAACCTCCAACCCTTATTATCACACCACGGTGCCAATGATGCGCGCGGATTTGGAAAACATTCGTTCATTGATAGAAAACACAACAACCGAAACCCCTGAAGAATTTTGGAACAAAGTACATCCTTTTTTGAAAGACGATATGTTTGCGCTTTGTGCTTTAGACTTGGCTTATAATGATTTGTATGCTCGTGAAAAAGGCAAAAAATTATATGAACTTTGGAATTTCACTACTGATAAAAATCCATTAACTGATTACACCATTGGCATCGCTTCTATTGAAAAAATGGTCGCCAAAATGAAAGAACTCCCCTGGCCTATCTATAAAATTAAATTAGGCACCCAAGAAGACATCGAAATTGTAACCGAATTACGAAAACATACAGACGCCATCTTCAGAATCGATGCGAACTGTGGTTGGGGCGTTGAAGAAACCATTTCGAATTCCATAGCTTTAAAAAAACTCGGGGTGGAATTCTTAGAACAACCTATGAAAGCCGATAATTGGGAAGCACATAAAGAAGTATACAAACACTCCGCTTTGCCCATCATTGCTGACGAAAGCTGCATTATCGAATCCGATGTTGCCAAATGCCACAACCATTTCCACGGCGTAAATGTCAAATTGGTAAAATGTGGTGGCCTTACTCCTGGCAAGCGTATGCTAGAAGAAGCCAAAAAACTGGGGCTAAAAACTATGGTAGGTTGTATGACAGAATCTACAGTAGGCATCTCAGCCATTGCACATCTGCTACCACTACTAGATTACGTAGATATGGACGGAGCGCTACTATTGGATAAAGATATTGCCACAGGAGTAACCATTACTTACGGCAAAATTGATTACCCTGATGGAAACGGAACTGGAGTAACACTTTTATAATTCCTATGAAAGTCCATCAATTTCCCAATCGTGTAATCGAAATCAACCAAGAAACATTCCTTTATTTTGGTGGAACGGCTTATCTTGGTTTGCCAACTTTACCCGAATTTCAAGAAATTATTTTCAAAAATATTAAAATTTGGGGCACTGCTTACGGAAGTTCAAGAAACGCAAACATACAATTGAGCGCCTACGAAACGGGAGAAACCTTTCTGGCAAATTTTATTCAGGCCGATGCGGCACTTACCGTTTCATCTGGAATGCTAGCAGGCAAACTAACACTAGATTTTCTAAGCACAAGCACAGATGTTTTCTTCCATTTTCCTAATGCTCATCCCGCCATACAAAGAAAAGACAGCATCCCTTTGTTATTAGAAAACGACTTAAATCCAAGGATTTTAGACCATAAAAAAGAAAAAATCACCATCGTTACAGATGCGGTGCCTTCGTTTCAGACACAAGCCATAAGTTTAAAAATTCTTGATAATATACCCTCTCATAAAGAAATCACTTTGGTTGTAGATGAATCCCACTCTATCGGAATCCTTGGTAAAAACGGCTCAGGAATTTATTCGAGTAGCACCAATCCTAACATCAAACGCAAAATTTTAGTCGCCTCGCTTGGCAAAGCATTGGGACTCACTGGAGGTGTGATAGCGAGCGATTCGAGATTTATTCAAGAAATCAAAAATTATGACACCTTTGTCGCAGCCGCTGGCATGAATCCCGCCTATGTGCAAACCCTAGCCGAAAGTGCTCATCTAGTGCAACAACAGCGTCAAAAATTACAGGACAATTTGAACTATCTCGCCCAACATGTACAACACAATCCGAAAATCAATTTCACCGCAAACTATCCCTCCATTTACTTAGATTGGAACAAGAGCTACGATATAGTGTTGCAAAACAAAATCGTAATTACCCATTTTGATTATCCCTCAGACCAAAAAACTTTGAACCGAATCGTCATTTCGTCCAATCATCACAAAGAAGATCTTGACCAACTAGCTCAAGTTTTAAATTCCTTCATATAGATTTTAGGAGCAGAAAAAAAGGCTTTTATGCGATCATAGAACCCGTCATCCGCTATATCTTTGCTTTTTTAAAGGAAAAAAGCAAAGGATGCCGCTACTACCGGGGCTAAAGGGAAACATCTTGCCTCTTTGCAAACATCAAATCCACAAATTTAGCTTCAGATACTAAAACTCAATCTTACGATTTTCAATTCACCAAAAATTAAAATTTTCATACCGATTCACCTGTGTTCCTTATATGTCCTTCTATTTTACTCCTATAAAACGAATCAAAAATTATAGGAACTTATATGCCTCATATGTTAAAAAAAAAGCAGTCAATTAATGACAATTGGAGCAATTTATCTTCATTTTTTGAGAGAGTACCCTGAATTCAGACTCGAATATAACGTCTCTCTACTTTTAAACTGTACCTTTGTAAAAAATTAAAAAAATATGACCAACAACGATATTTTCAAAAAATTACGCGTAGCCTTAATGTTGCGTGACGACCAAATTGTAGAAATCCTAGAACTAGTAGATTTCAGAATCTCAAAATCAGAATTGGGTGCTTTCTTCCGTGACGAAAAACACGAAAATTACATGGAATGTGGCGATCAAGTATTGCGTAACTTTTTGAATGGATTGGTCATTCATTTACGAGGCACAAAAGAAAATCCAAAAAACCCAAACGACGTTTTAGCAAAACATCGCGCTGAAATTCCAAAAAAAGAGAGCGATTCTAAAAGACCTGAATTCAAACCAAAAGCAAAAGACACCGAAAAGTCAAGAGGTGATGAAAGTCCTTCCAAATCGAAGTCTGCTGCAAAAAAACCTAGCAAAAAACAATTCCGAAAAGGAAACAATAAAATACAAGTAGTAGAGAAAGTAAAGTTTAATTTTGGTAAGAATAAAAAAGGCTAATGCAAACCAAAACTGCTCTAGTTATAGGAAGCACAGGACTTATTGGCTCTCAACTTGTCGATTTACTTCTTGCAAGTGAACATTACGAAAAAGTCCTAATTTTTGTAAAAAGAGATTCCGGAAAATCACATCTCAAACTAGAGCAACACATCATCAACTTTGATGCTCCTGAAACGTATCAACATTTGGTAAAAGGCGATGATTTATTTTGTACCATTGGTACGACCATCAAAAAAGCCGGAAGCCAATCTGCTTTTCGAAAAGTAGATTACGAATATCCAATTGCATTTTCAAAAATTGCAAAGACTAATAACATAAAGCAATTCCTGATTGTTTCCTCTTTGGGCGCCAACAAAGACTCGAACAACTTCTATTTAAAAACCAAAGGAGAAATGGAAGCGGAACTAGCCAAAGCTAATTTTGAAACCACTGTCATTGTTAGACCTTCCTTATTACTAGGACAACGCTCAGAATTCAAATTAGGAGAAAAAATAGGCGCTTTTTTCTCAAAAGGGTTTTCTTTTTTACTCTTTGGGAAATTAAAAAAATACCGCCCAATAGAAAGTTCGACTGTTGCCAAAGCCATGCATCTTTTGGCACAATCCACCAAAAAAGGGTACATGATTTACGAATCAGATGAACTTCAAAATATAGGAAACTAAAAAAGCCTGTTCACTAAGGGAACAGGCTTTTGAATATATAACTAAATTGTAAATTAAGACAAGGCAGCTTTTACTTGGTCGGCAGCTTCTTGAAACTCAACTGCAGAAAGAATTGGCATTCCAGAATTATCAATTAATTCTTTTGCTATAGCAGCATTTGTACCTTGCAAACGAACAATGATTGGCACTTTTATAGCGTCACCCATATTTTTGTAAGCATCAACAACACCTTGAGCCACACGGTCACAACGAACAATTCCACCAAAAATATTGATCAAAATTGCTTTTACGTTTGGATCTTTTAAGATAATACGGAAGGCAGTCTCTACACGTTTTGCATCAGCTGTTCCTCCTACGTCTAAGAAGTTTGCAGGCTCAAAACCAGCATACTTAATCAAATCCATAGTTGCCATAGCCAAACCAGCACCATTTACCATACATCCAACAGTTCCGTCAAGATCTACATAGTTCAATCCTACTTCTTTTGCTTCTACTTCGATTGGGTTCTCCTCACGAATGTCACGCATATCAGCATATTTAGCTTGTCTGTACAAAGCATTATCATCGATA
>CAUPCW010000093.1:0-13224 GCA_963509895.1 uncultured Flavobacterium sp. | reverse complement strand
TTTAAGCGCTCAAGTTATCAACATTTATGGTTTATATCCCAATAAAAAAAACACGCCCTAAAAAGAGCGTGTTTTCAACATTACAACTAATAATCTAATTCAAATAACAATTATGCTTTTACATAGGCATCATCGTGTACACTGGCCACGGCTCTACCTGATGGATCGTTCATGTTTTTAAAAGCTTCATCCCATTCTAAAGCTATTTTTGTACTACAAGCCACACTTGCTTCTTGTGGCACACATAAAGCCGCTGCGTCACTTGGAAAATGTTCTGCAAAAATAGAACGGTAGTAATACTCCTCTTTTGAAGTTGGTGTTTGCAACGGGAATTTGTATTTGGCGTTAGCCAATTGTTCATCGGTTACTTCATCAGCAACAACTGCTTTCAAAGTATCAATCCAGCTATAACCCACTCCGTCGCTAAACTGTTCTTTTTGTCTCCAAGCCACACTTTCGGGCAACATATCCTCAAAAGCTTTACGAACTACCCATTTCTCCATTGGATGTTCTTTGTTGATCATTTTATCTTGAGGATTAATACGCATAGCTACATCCATAAATTCTTTATCCAAAAATGGTACACGTCCTTCAATTCCCCAAGCCGCTAAACTTTTGTTCGCTCTCAAACAATCGTACATATGCAGTTTCCCTAATTTACGAACATTCTCTTCGTGAAATTCTCTAGCATTCGGCGCTTTATGAAAATACAAATAACCTCCAAACAACTCATCGGCACCTTCACCAGACAATACCATTTTGATTCCCATTGATTTAATGACTCTCGCCATTAACCACATTGGAGTTGAAGCTCTTACAGTAGTAACATCATACGTTTCTAGATTGTAAATCACATCACGAACGGCATCTAATCCTTCTTGAAGGGTAAATTTAATTTCGTGGTGAATCGTTCCGATATGTTCAGCTACTTTTTGAGCAGCAGCTAAATCTGGTGAACCTTCTAGACCAACGGAAAAAGAGTGTAATTGTGGATACCAAGCATCTACTTGATCGTCTGACTCAATACGTTTTTGAGCGTATTTTTTGGCTACAGCCGAAGTAATTGACGAATCCAAACCTCCTGAAAGCAATACTCCATAAGGCACATCACTCATTAATTGTCTGTGAACCGCAGCCTCTAAAGCTTCTTTGATTGCAGGAATACTAGTTTCATTGTCTTTTACTGCTTCATAGTCCGTCCAATCTCTTTTGTACCATTGCACAAACTCGCCATCTTTGCTGGACAAATAATGTCCTGGAGGAAACAACTCAATTTTGGTACAATAGCCTTCTAATGCTTTCAATTCAGAAGCTACATAAAAAGTACCGTGTTGATCCCATCCTATATATAAAGGAATAATTCCCATATGATCACGAGCCACGAAGTACTCGTCTTTTTCAACATCATAAATAGCAAATCCGAAGATTCCATTCATTTCGTCAATAAAATTAACTCCTTTTTCTTTGTATAAAGCCAAAATTACTTCGCAGTCACTTTCGGTTTTAAACTGATATTTACCATCAAATTGTTTGCGTAAATCGCGGTGGTTATAAATTTCGCCATTGGCAGCCAAAATTAAATTGCCATCTTCGCTTAACAATGGTTGTTTCCCTGATGCTGGATCTACAATAGCCAAACGTTCGTGAGACAAAATCGCTTTTTCATTACTAAAGATGCCACTCCAATCTGGTCCACGGTGGCGGATAATTTTAGACATTTCTAAGACTTGAGGTCTTAGGCTTTCTGATTTCTGTTTTAGGTCAAAGGCACATACAATTCCGCACATAACTATATTTTTATTCTGATTATTTAATTTGATGAAGCAAAGATGCTATAACAGATATAAATAGAAAACACAAAATCGATTTTTAGTTATAAATTATAACTAAAAATCGATTTTTAAATAAAATATGAAATACAAAACCGATTCAATCAGAAGAAACACTTAAAATCTGTAAATCGAGAGCGTTATTAGAACTGCAAAACATTAAAATTAATCAAAATAAAACTTATTCTCTACTATACTTGATTTGAGTATTTAAATCTTCAGAATCCCCATTTAACTCTTCAACTAATAAATGAATTTTAGTACATGGATTATGAATTGCAAAATTACTACAATTATGGTTTTCGATTAATTTCTTAGCATATTTAATTGCTTGTTTTTGACTTCCATACTTTTCTAAAATTGAATACATTTCTAAACTGTTCTTTTTATATTCAAATTTCAATGGCTTTTTAACTCTTGATTGCGCAATTATTTTAGCATTAATCTGATCTTCAATTGCCTTTTTATAATCAGCCCGAGACATATATGTATTTCTATATTGAAAATGCAATAAGTACCAAAGTTCAAAAGCCTCATTTGACCAACCAACCTTTATATTATTGTTTTCAGCTAGATGAATTGCTCCATTAAAATTATTTGGACTAAAACTATCTTTATCAAACACTACCCAAACACTATCATATTTTTGGCTTGATTTATCTCTATATTTAATCGTTCTTTTTACCAAATCTTTAGTATTGGAAGCTTCTCCAAAAGTATCAATAGTATAAACAAATGATTTGACATTGGTTTTAAAAGACTTAAAATAATTAGGCTCTGTTTTTTCGCCTTCACAAACAATTAAAAAATAAACACGTATTTCTCTTGTTTTTTCTTTACGCTTCTTTTCTACTCTTTTATTACGTTTTAAAATAGCATTGTCAATTTTAATAATATTTGCCATAACTATACTTCTTGAAAATTTGATATATAGGGAATAGCACCATAACGACCTCTTATATAATCTTTTTCAAAACTTCTATCTTTTCGAACAGTGTTACCATCTTCATCCCTAAACTCTAACAAAGAATACATATCTGTAGCTTCAAAATCATCTTTTTCGGTAAACCAAATCTGATCTCTTCGAAACAAATTCGCTCCAAGTAAATTGGTATCATGAGTAGTAAAAATTAATTGGGCATTTTTAGGATTGGTTTCTGGATTATTAAAAATCTTAATAATTTCTTGCGTCAAAATTGGATGTAGTTTTGAATCTAATTCATCAATAATTAACTGAAGACCAAAATAAAGCGTAAAAACAATGTAACCTGCTAAATCAAACAATTTATTTGTTCCAGAAGATTCTTGCTCAATCATTTTAAATTCAACATCAGAAACAAACTTTCCTTCCTTGTCATATTTTTTATGGATTGTACTTACTCTATTTTTAAATTTCTGTTTAGTATCATCATTAATATTAAAATTATTAAAACCTAAATTTAGATTTTTAATAAGATTAATTAATTCAATTTTTAAATCATCTTCGTTATAAAGAACATTAGTCATACTAACACTATCTTCATGATCAATACCAGATAATACCTTAACGTAAGATAATTTCCTTAGCACATTTTTCGAAACCAAACTATTAAATTGATCTGCAACACTAATAAATAACCCGTTATCTCTAGTTTTAGTTTCTAAACCTTTTGCCTCTTCAAAAATATCAGCAACTCCAATTCCTTCAAGTTCACGTACAAAATAAGGAACTTCTTTTTTTGAATTTGCTTCCAGAACAAATAACCATTCTGAATGAATTTTATCATTATCAAGTTCAAAACCATACCTATATCGTTTTTCAGAGTCAATGAATAAAATCTCAAAAAAAGAAGGCTTTTGTTCAGTTTCTGTACACAACAAAAAAGGTTTTACATTTAAATTATCAGTAGAATTTAATTTTGATGAATTTTTAATCGTTTCAAGCATAAAACCTAAAGCTTTAATAAAATTACTTTTACCACTTGAATTAGCACCATAAACAACGGCTGAACGAAGAACTTTAAACTTCCCTTCTTTAATTATATTATTTTTATGTTCAGAAATGCTACCCGCCTCCAAACTAAAAGTTTTTTTATCCTTAAATGACAAAAAATTCCCAACCGTAAATTCTAATAACATAATTTTATTTTTTTTTTGAGAAAAAAACTCAATATTATGACAAATATAACTACATAAAATTTAAAAAAAAATCTATTTTGAGAATTTTTCTCATTAAAAAACCAATCCATAATACAAAATCAATCAGAAGAAACACTTAAAATCTGTAAATCGAGAGTGCTATCTAATTCCAAACACTATTCCATTATAGTCCAATCATATTTTTTTTTGTCATATCGAGCGAAGTCGAAATATTACAAGAGTCCTCGAGTGTGCTACCATTGACGTTTTTGTTTAAGAAGGGTTTCGACTGCGCTCCACCTGACAATGCAAATGTCAATTTATATTGCTTTTTTTGGAATAAAAATTAAACCTAGAACTGACAAAATGGACTATTAAAAATAAGTTATTCCTAAATACTACGATTATTTCTGTTTCACTCCTTTAACATAGGTATTTGAAGGCTTCAACTTAACGATCTGACTAGCTTCGACTTGCATCAAATCGGCATCAAAAACCACAAAATCCGCCCATTTCCCGACTTCCAAACTTCCTTTTTCGTTTTCTTCAAAATTAGAGTAAGCTGCCCAAAGCGTCATCCCTTTTAAGGTTTCTTCGCGAGACAAAGCATTTTCGATTTGGAAACCATTTTTAGGAAATCCTTTTACATCTTGACGTGCTACTGCAGCGTGAAACGTAAGCATAGGATTGACTTCCTCCACAGGAAAATCGGTTCCTAGGGCTATTGTACCTGCTTTTTGGAGTAGCTTTTTATACGCATAAGCATTTTTCAAACGCTCTTTCCCTAAACGATCTCCCGCCCAATACATATCGGAAGTGGCGTGTGTAGGCTGAACGGAAGGAATGATTCCGAGTTTGAAATAATCAAAATCGGATTCCTGAATTACTTGTGCGTGTTCAATTTTCCAGCGACGGTCTTTTTTACCTATCAATACTTCTTTGTAGATTTTAAGCAAAACGGTGTTGGCCGAATCTCCGATGGCGTGCGTATTGAGTTGAAATGGCGAATTGGCAATTTGTTGAGCTACTGCTTTCAATTGAGGCACTGGAGACAACAAAGCTCCAAATTGTTTAGGACTATCCGAATACGGTTTGTGCATACAAGCTCCTCTGGACCCCAAAGCGCCATCGCCATACATTTTAAAAGAGCGCACATTCAGTTGGTTGGTTTTGTAGATTCCTTTTTTGAAATACAAATCCATATTTTTTTGATTGGCCGTAATCATCGCATAGACGTTGATTTTCATTTTACCCGCTTGTTGCAAACTGTCTATCAAATGGATAATATCAGGGTCTAATCCAGCATCATTGACTGTAGTCAAGCCATAATCAAACATTACTTTTTCGGCATCCAAAAGCGCTGCGATTTGTGTTTTTCGGCTGGGTTTTGGAATGATTTTAAACACCAATTCCATTGGATTGTCAATTAGAATTCCGGTTGGTTCTCCATTTTGAAGTTCAATTTGTCCGCCATCGGCATTGGTTTTGGCGGTAATTCCAGCCAATTGAAGCACTTTCGAATTGATTACTATAGCGTGTCCGTCAATGCGATTAAGCACCACAGGAATATTTGGAAAAGCGGCATCGAGTGCTGTTTTGGATGGAAATTTCTTCACAGCCCAATCGTTTTGATCCCAGCCATTGCCGACAATAAATGCTAGATTTTTTGCTTTTTGAAACGCTTTAAGGCGAGTAATTATTTCTTCAAAGCTTTTGGTGCCTCGTAAATCTACTTCTTGCAAGGTTAGTCCATAGCCATAAAAATGACAATGCGCATCTATCAATCCAGGATAGATAAATTTTCCTTTGTAATCTAAAATACTTTTGGAAGTATATTTTTTCAAAAGCGAATCCGTATTTCCGATGGCTAGAATTTTTCCATCCTTAATTGCCATAGCAGAAGCTTTTTCGAAAGCAGCGTTTACGGTATAAATGGTGGCATTGGTCACAAGCGTATCCACTTCTGTCTGTGTGTTAGACGTACAAGAAAACAGGAATAGGGATACAAAAAACAGAGCAATTGATTTCATATATGTAAATTTTGTTTTTTAGAGGTCATATATGGTATCGCCTTTTACTTATCGGTGTTTGTTTTCAACAAACTTGTTGTTAGTGGCGATTTCATATTTTTGAGATTGGGTTCGGTCTTGCTAAGATAAGGAAAAGTAAAATTTAAAATGCTTTTAGTCTGATTGGCAAAAAATCAAAAACAATCCTTGCTAGCCTTGGCAGCAACAAATCATACGACTTTATAGATACGAAAAATCTTTAGCCTAAATTACAGTCCATTTTTGGCTAAAGCCTATACCAAACTCATTTTAAAGAACGGGCTAAAACCCAATCCTATTGAATATTTGTATAAAAAATCTAACTCAAGAACGGGCTAAAGCCCATTTCTATTCAATATTTGCAAAAAAATAACCTAACTCAAGTTTCAACAACTTTTCCAATTCTTTCCAAAAAATCAAAATAATCCCTGCTAGCCCCGGGAGGAGCGGCATCCTTTGCTTTTTTTCTTTAAAAAAGCAAAGATATAGCGGATCACGGGACGATGTTAACCAAAAAACCTTATGCTTCCCGCTCCTACTCTAACTTTTAAATTACAAAATCTCTTGAATGGTGTATTTGGTGGTGTTGATTTCGAACTCAAAACCTACTTTGTTGCCCATTAATTTGCTGCCCAAAGGAGATTGTGGCGAAAGCGCGATGATGTTAGTGCTATCGATTGTGATTTTGGGCAAGGCCAAACTGAGATACAAGTAAATGCCGTTGGCCACGACTAAACTTCCAACGACTATGGTTTCGGCTACGATGGTAGGATCGATTTTGTCTAGGACGGCTTTTTGTGCTAAGACTTCTTTTAGTTTGTGATTGAATTTTTCTTGCTCGAGATGCATCATTGAAAGTGCGGTTTCGTGCTTGTCGCCTGCGGATCCTTTGGCATCATTTTTTGAATCTTCGGTCAATGCCGAGATCATATCGCGAAAGGCATCAATTCGGTCTTGAACTAACTGTAGATAGTAAGTATGTATTTTTTGTTTGAATGTCATAGAAAAAGGTTAACCACAAAGTGCACTAAGAAGCGCAAAGTACACAAGGTTTCATTATTAATTTCTTTTGAAAAATGTCTTGCAAAGTAATTCAAAAAAAGGAAAAATATAACTTCTAAAGCAACTCTAAATTTACTTCAAATTCGTTTTTGAATCGGCTTGTGATTTATAGTTCATAGGGAGTAAATCGCCCATTTTTTGGGTAGATAAAACTCCTGAATACTCTACATCTCTGACATTAAAATTGTTTCCATAATTATCGATGTAAAGTGTATCTGTCTTAAAAATAATCTGAGATTGCTCTTTCTTTTTGTACAAGACGTTGTAAACTGAATAAAATTTAGGTTTCTTACCCGCAAGCAATACGTCTTTCAAATCATTGACTAGAATTGTTACTTTTTTCAAATCTCCATTGTCTTCGACCTTAAAAAAATGTGAAGGGTTGACTTGAAAACTCTTTCGAAACAATAAAAAGTCATCTTTTCCCCAAATAGTATTAGTAAGGTTCTTAAAAAAATGCATAGATGAACCTTGATAAACTTTCTCTCTTCTTAACTTTACTTTTTTATCATTAATTACCTCAGAGAACAAAGCCGTTCCCAGAAACAAACTTTGGGTTACATCATCATTATTTATTGACTTTTTATAAAATTTTAAACTAAACTCGTACAAATCAAACTTTATTTTATATCCCAAATGCTCATTATTTACCATCAAAGGGACTGAAGAACTAGCCGTCAATAGGTTGTTATCATAATCGTATACAAAATTAATTTCATCTTCATTTTCTATCTTACATGATTTTCCTGCTACCGTTCTTCCTAAAAAATACGCTCTAAAAATGTGTAGCATACTTTTTCGACTAAACCCATTTTTAACTATTAGCACTTCTTTTAAGGCTTCTGGTTTTAAAGAAAGATACACGTTCTGATTTTTGTTTTCAAAAGGATTAGCTATAAAAACCGAATTATAACCTAGGTAACTAATCACCAATGAAGAATTAATCTTTTCTTTTACCACAAGATAATACTTCCCCTCTGAATCAGTCAAAGTACTGATTGTTGTTCCATCCAAATACACGGTAGCTCCAGGTAAAGGCTTTTTTTGTTCATCAAACACGGTTCCTTGAATTGCTTGTGCAAAAGCAACGCTTGAAAAAAGTAAAAAAAACAAAAGCAACCGTATTTTCATAGCTTTAAAAATCGAATTTATAACTTGCTCCCGCTACGATTTGAAATCCTTGAACAGGAAAATTGAGCCATTTTTGATACGCTTGGTTAGCAATATTGTTGGCTTTTAAAAAAGCGGTAATGCGCTCGCTGTATTTATAACCTACATTCAAGTTTACATCAAAATAGGATGGCAAAGTAATACTAGCCGAATTGGTAACCAAATCCGTGTTGAATTGATTCTCTTTTCTATCGCCAACAAAAAACACTTTGGCTCCTGCAAACCATTTATCGGTAATGACAACATCTAATGTCGAATTGATTTTCATAGAGGGCAAATTCCACGCTTCGGTCTGCATATCGGTGGTGTAGGTATTTAGGGTAGCGTTGATTCCGAAGGCCACGTTTCTTGAAAAATCGGCTTTTAATTCTGCAAAAAGGCTCATCGTTTTTACATCATCATAAACAATACCTAATGAATTTCCGAAAGCATAAGGCTCATTTGAACTACCTTCTGTATAGTTATTCGCCTTGAACAAGGCTTTGTTCCCTTCATTCAAGTAAGACGCACTAACATTGTAACTCACTGAATTTGCTAATTTACCTTTTAATCCAGCAAAAAGATTGTACTTGGAATCTGTGGGCTGAATCAATAAAGTAGGAGAAAGAAATGAGTTTTCATTCGCGAAATCCATATATGTATTCTGTCTTAAACTACCGTCGGCACCTAAATAAAAGATCATCAAATCGCCCACCACTTTGTAGGATGCTTTGAAATTAGGATAGAAATACAATTTACTTTTACTCGCTTGGGGATCTAAACTATAAAACAAACTTGCTCCTATTTGCAAGGTCCAATCATTCTCTGCAATGGCAAATCGAGGGGCTAATCCAAAATTCAAGAAGCGGTACTCCATAGCCTCTGCATTGGTTTTAGTATAATTATTCTCAAAGGATCCGCCCAAATAATCCAAAACAACAGAGGTAGTAACTGCTTCATTCCAAAGATCCATTCCAAAAATAGATTGCGCAAAAAATCGATTTTCAGAAGATCCAAAAGCATCTGTAAAATGATGAAATTTTATTTTGGATTCATCTAACAAACTTTCATCCATAGTTAGATTTCCTGATAGCGTAATGGTATTGTATTTTTGTTCTGAATCAATTCCTTTGATTAAATCGTTACGTTCACTTGCAGTCAAAGAACTTCCGAAATCAGCTGGCAATCCATACCAATTATAGGTTTGACTTTGAAAACCACCAGCAACATCCCAAGAATAATCACTTTCTTTTACTCCATAAAACAAATCTAATTTGGTGTCATAAAAATGGTCATCGAGTAGTACTTCCTTGATTCCGCCTTGAGAAGAATGATGCTGAAAGCTTGCCCCTACAAAATCTCTAGCTTGTAATTTTTTATACACAAACAATGAACCTTGAAGCGTTCCGTAATTCCCAATACCCAATGAAGCATAATTTTCGAACAAGCGTTGTGCTTTGGCTTTTTCTACACTTGCAGCAATTCCCTTTGCAGGAGTAAAAGTAGACGCCACAGGAAAAGGCAAAACCGTATATTTTACTGTTTCTTTTTGGGCATTTCCTTTATCGTCCAAAAGTGGCGTTTCTTTGATTTTGAAAGCATCCGATACGGTAGGCGAAAAAAATTTCACAACATTTACCTCTTCTGCCCCAATGGTACCTTTCTTTTCTTGAGCAATACCCAAAGAGAAAACAAAAAGCATTGTAATGATACTAGTCATACTAGTGAAGGAAGAAGACGTTACTTTAACTTGTATATTCATATTATTTTACTCTTTTGTACTAATTTTTAGTAGGATTTTCTGGAATTCTTTACAACTCCATAGTTGCATTTGAACTATTTTTTCAACTAATAAAAGTGATAAAAACAAATGCTTTTTGATTGCCTTTATTTCGAAATGGAGGAGTTCGTTTTAGCTTCCTCTTTTTTTATGGTATCCAATGCTGTTTGTGCTTCAGCAACCACATCTTTATAATCGGTGAAATTTTTGATAACACTTTCTAATATGTATGTCGCTTGAAAACTGTCTTTCAATCCATAAAAATTACTGGCCATCACCACCAAACCTTTGGCTCCCAAATAACGATAGCTAGAATAATTTTTGGCTAATTTTTGAACCGCTTCGTTTGAAGCTTCAAATTCCCCTTCTTTATTTTTAAAATAAGCATCATAATAAATCGCTTCGGCGGCTAATTCCCCTTTAGCAATGGGCAATAATCTCGCGTAAGCTTCTTTTGCTTTTATTTCATTTCCAGCTTGAATAGCGCTTCGTGCAATAATTATTTGCGCATCGCTTTTTACCATTTCGTCAATCTTGGCTTCAGCTAAAACTTTTTCTGCATAAATAACTGCTTTGGGGTATTCTTTTGTGTCATAATACAACTTCATCAAATTTGACAGCGAAAAAAACTTATTTTGTGCAATATCAGATTCTGTTTCTAAACGCAACAATACTGGAATGGCATAATCTGTTCTTTTGTCTTTTAAATGAATTTGAGCCAAACGCACCAAAGATTGCTCCGTATATTCTGAACGTGATTGTTGCACTACAAAATCAAAATAAGGAATCGATTTACCTGCTGTTCCTTCATCATAATAGGCTTGTGCCAACTGATAATTGGCTTTCAAGGCGTGAACGCCATTAGGGAAAGAGGTCACATAAGCATTAAACCCAGCTATCGCTTGCTTCGTATTGCCTTGTTGCCATTGTTTTTCGGCGGCTTCATAACTGTCATTATCTAATTCTACATCAGTAACCGAAACAAAAGACAACGTACGGACCCAATTGGCATATTCATTCACTTTGCCACTATCTACATAAATCAAACGAGCCGAGGCCACTGCTTCTAAAGCTTCTGGAGTTTTAGGAAAATCTGCGGCAATTTTTTTGAATTTGGTTAACGCCAAATCATCTTTATCATCATTATAATACACTAAACCTTGTCGCAACAGCGCTTTTGAAGTAAAGGTTCCTTCTGGGAATTCGGTTATTAACTGGTTGTAAGTAGTTATTGCCAATTCGTCTTTTTTGTCTGCTACATATGTATTTCCCAATTCGAACAACACATCATCTCTATAAACAGATTGTTTGTAACGCTCCAAGAAAGCTTTCAACTCTATTATTTTCTTGTCATTTTTTCCTAAAAAACCATATGCCAATGCCTTTTGAAGATAGGCATAATCAGCATCTACACTTTTTAGCTCAATAGCTTTTACATAATTATCAATAGCTGGCCAATATTTAGACCCTACAAATCTGCAATCTGCCAAACGTAAGTAAGCGTCAGCTAATCGGGCTTTATCTTCTGTATTGGTATCGATTTGCTTTTGAAAATAACTCGCTGCCGACTCGTACTCTTTTAATTTAAAACAAGAATAGCCCAAATTATAATTGCTGTTTTTAAATTCAACCGTAGTCGGAGCACTAGGCAAAACAACAAATTGTTTAAAACCTGCCAAAGCCGATTTAAAATCTTCTAAGATAAAATCCGATTCGGCTTTCCAGAAAGTAGCCCTTGCGGTGATATTTGCGTCTTTTGACTCATTTATTGCACGATTAAATAATTTGTTAGCAGTTGCATAATCGGCAGCAGTAAATGACTCTAGTCCGCTATAAAACAACACTTTTTGATAAGCCAGTTTATTCTCAGCCGTTTTATTTCTTTCTAACAAAACCAATGCTTCTTTATAATTTTTAGAGGAGATATAAGAATCTATCAACAAACGCTCCACCTCAGCCACATTCGCATTTCGTGGATATTTTTCTAAAAAAGCCAACAAAATAGAAGGAACACTTTCGTATGAATTTCCAATTTCATAACTCAATTTGGCATAATTAAGCGTAGCATCTTCCTGAAGTTCGGCATTAAAATCCATTTCAGAGGCATTCTTAAACGCGTTCAATGCCTGCGTTTTTTGACCTAAATCCAAATACGATTCCCCCAAATGATAATACGCATTTTGGGCTACAAAATCTTTCCCATCAATAATTTTATTAAACTGAGCAATGGCATTTTCATATTGCTTTTGCTGGTAATACGCATAACCCAATTGGTAAAAATCGGTATTGTTCCATTTCCCTTTTTTCCCTCTGTATTCTGACAAATACGGAATCGCTTTTTCGTAATTTTTGAGGTTAAAATAACTCTCCCCAATAATTTTATTCAACTCAGACAACTCCATTTCATTCGATTGTGCCATTGCTTTCACCCCTAAATCAATCGCTTTTTGGAAATTGCCCAACTTAAAATTCATATCTGCCTGAAAATACGACAACTTCTCTTTGTATTTTTCTTCCCCAGAAACCTCATCAAAATATTTGGTTGCCGCTTTGTAATCGTCTCCTTCATACGCCATAAACCCTAGATAATATTTGGCCTGCGCACCATATTCTGCCGAGTTCAAAACCATATTCAAGTATTTAGACGCTTCTTTTTTCTTTCTGGTGGTGTAATAACTATACCCTTTTTGAAAATTAAATCGGTCTAGTTCTTGTTTTGTCAATTCGTCAGCCTCCACTTTATCAAACCAATACAACGCTTTTGGATAATTATTTTGTTCAAAATAGTAATGTGCTGCTTCAACATAAGCCTGATTGCGTTTAGAGCTAGTAGGGTATTTTTTTACGAATAATGCTACCAAATCCTCAGCATTATTTGCGTTTGTTCTGATAGCACAATTAGCAATGTAGTACGCACAATCTCCTTTGATATCCTCACTAGAAGCATTTTGTTGGACTTTTTCAAAAACTAGTTGGGCGCTAGCATATTGCTTATTCGTATACAAATCCATTGCCGTATCAAAACGCTGCAAATCGTGAGTAAAAACAGTAGATTTTTGTGCAAAAACACCAGAAAAACAAAGTAAAAAAGGTAGAGTTAGGAGCCAATAAAAGGTACGCATTGTGCTATTTTTTTGATGATTCAAATATATCATATTTATCGTATTACAAACGAGAAGAAACAACATTTTATTATCTCACTCCAATCGAGAATCGTAATTAGGAACAGAAAAATAAG
>CAUPCW010000092.1:0-13838 GCA_963509895.1 uncultured Flavobacterium sp. | reverse complement strand
TGGTAGTTTTGGCTAAAGCCTCTAGATTTTTATAATTGTATCCTCTCGCTAAAGCGAGAGGCAATTGATTTTTGTGCAATCAATTAATAAGCATTATTTTATTGATGTGATATAAATTGAAATCTGGTTTGTAGGTTTAGGTTACTTTCAAAATACCTACAAGGTCTGGAAAAAGACCTTGCAGGAAAACATCTTAAATCATTATAAGTTTATGATCTCCTTGTTTACGAAAAAGGATGTACTATCGGATTTCCTGCAAGGTTTCTTTTAACCTTGTAGGTTTAGGTTACTTTCAAAATACCTACAAGGTCTGGAAAAAGACCTTGCAGGAAAACAACTGGAAAATCATTTAAATACACGATTTGTATTAGCTGTGCTTGGCTGATGAAAACGAAACGTTCTCGCCTAGCCCCGATGGCAGTGAAAATCCTCTTGTGCCGGGGTTCGGCATAAGAGATTGCAACGTACAGCGGGACGACTCGTGTGGTGAGCAGGTTGGTGGTGCTCCTAGAACTAATGTAAAAAAGCATCCTTTTTTTGGAGATAAAAGTTATTTTTACGGTTCAAATGAGTAAGGTATGATTTTAAAAACAGCAAGTCTGGCGGATATTCCCGTGATTTGGGATATTTTGCAAGCGGCGATTGCACAACGCAAAGAAGATGGCAGCACACAATGGCAAGATGGTTATCCGAATTTGGAAACGGTGACCAATGATTTTGTGAAAGATTACGCCCACGTATTGGTCGAAAATGAGGTGGTTGTAGCTTATGCAGCCATCATTTTTGGAGAAGAACCCGCTTACAACGACCTGCAAGGGGAGTGGTTGAGCCATTCGGATTATGTGGTGGTGCATCGTGTGGCCACGGCACCTGAGTACAAAGGAAAGGGAATTGCCACGCTTTTATTTGAGAAAATTGAGGAGTTGAGTATAGCCAAAGCTGTGTTTAGCATTAAGGTGGATACCAACTTTGATAACTTTCCGATGTTGAAAATTTTAGAGAAACTGGGCTATACGTATTGTGGAGAGGTAGTTTTTCGCGGTGCGCCACGAAAGGCCTTTGAAAAGTTGTTGAAATAGGGGAAAAATAGATAAATAAAAGTCCAGCAATCGTTTATAGTTGCTGGACTTTTTGGTTTTAATAAGTGGTGTTTTTTTTACCACATAGAGCCATAGAAATTTTAGTGATTAAAAGAAGTGAATAGACGTTTTACTATCCACAGAGTTATTCTATGTGAGAAATAGCGCTATTTCTAATTTTTTTTACTTATTACTTTATCTATGATTCTAGCCTGCACTGAGGCATCGAAGTGTGGCTATTTTTTAATTGTAAATCATTTTATAGTTGATTTCCTCGGGGGCTAACAAACGGGCCCGATGACTAAAATCGACTAGTATTTTGAGTTCCTCTAATTCGTGGCGATTAAGCAAAATGATGAAGTTGTTTTGCAGGGTTGGTATAGGGATTTTCTTTTCGTAAATTGAATTTTCGTATTCCTTTTCCCAGTACGCACTATCTATGGAGCTGAGGTACACCCTAAATCGATCAAATTCCACCGCATCAAAGTTGAAGGTCAAATTGTTAAACGAAAGATTGTACAACGAACTATGCGTACAATAAAATAACAGTCCGTTATTGGTTCTATTTAAAATGTTTAGGGTGCACATCGTTTTTGGTTTTAGCGAGTTACAAATGCGTTAATGATTTTGGCTACTTCTTCTTGTGAAGTATCTGGTTTTAAATCGAATAGGATGCTGAATAATGATTTTTTATCTACTTTTTTCTCTAAGCTAAGGTCTTTGTTTTGGCCGTATACTTTTGCCCATTCGTTGCGTACTTTTGCCCAAAGGTCTTTGTTTTTTGCCCACCATTTTTGCGCCAATTGGCATTTTTCGTCAGGCACTTTGGTGTAAATATCCATTCCTTTTTCTTGTGCCAAAAGCACATCCGAACCTCCTTCCACACGAATCAATTTATCGTTGTCTTGTTCGTGAATCCATCCTTTTGGATTGATTTCGTGTATGTTTCTTCTTTTTAAAACATTGTAATCGTTGCGTTTTGTATGTTCTCTTCTAGGTAAAGGCGCATCGGTAGTGTTTTTCCAAGAGGTCACGCCATCTACGGTAGCCCATGAGGCAGAGCCTTCGTATCTAGGGCTGTCGTCTACTTGATATACTTTCTGTGTCCATTGGCCTTTTACGGTTTTAGGGTCTAGTTTTTTGTATTTCCAAGTGAGGTCTTTGTGAAACTGCAATAAATCGGTGTTTTCGTAGAGCCAGTCTTGTCGCCAGTGTTTTACAATATCTTCTTCTTTGTTGCCGGTAATTAATAGGTGTTGCAAAACCAATTTGTTAGGCGTATTTTCTACCAATTCTACCCATTCTAAAGCCGTTTCGTGTTTGGTTTTAGAGGGTTTGTATGAGGCGCTGTCCTTTGGATAGTCAAAGGTTTCTGCGAAATTAAATTGAACCTCATAGCATCCGCACATTGCTTGTATGGCTTTAATATCTTCCTTTTTTTTGGTTCCCTGACCAAAACTCATTAATGTACTAAGTGCTAGTACACTTAAAGTAATCCTAGATTTTGTTTTCATTTTTTAATTAGTAAAAGTTAAAATTATTCTGGACAAAAATACTATATTTATTTAGAACAAATAAAAATAAAGTATATATTTGCCGAAAATAATTAAGATTAATTCTAAATAATGAAAAAGAGTATTGCGGTTATTATCTTGTCATTGCCAGTATTTACAGGCTATTCCCAGCAAAAGGCTCAAGATTCGCTTCAGGTTAATTCGCTGCAAGAAATAGTGGTGACCGGACAAATAGAACCCCAGTCTTTGAGAAAATCGGTTTTTAATGTTCGGGTGATTTCTAGTCAGGACATCAAAAATTTAGCGGCGAATAATTTAGCCGATGTCTTGAATCAATATTTGAACATTACCGTAAGACCTAGCAGTTCCGATGGTCGTTCTACCGTTTCTTTATTTGGTTTAGACGGACAATATTTCAAGATATTGGTCGACAACATTCCATTAATCGGAGAAGCAGGTTTGGGGAATAATGCCGATTTGTCTCAGATTAATTTGGATGACATCGAACAAATCGAAATCATTGAAGGCTCGATGGGCGTGACGCACGGTGCCAATGCCGTAAGCGGTGTCCTCAACATAATTACCAAAAAAGGGTCGCGCTACAAATGGAGTTTGCGCGCCACGACTCAAGAAGAATCGGTACACAACGAATTCTCTCTTTTTGACAAAGGACGCCATATTCAGGCTTTGGCACTTTCTTATGCACCCAACGAAAGATGGTTTTTTAATGCATCGGTGAATCGGAACGATTTTCAGGGTTTTTTGGATGGCAAAAAAGGGAAGGATTATTTCGAAAATGACGCCACTCGCGGCTATCGCTGGTTGCCCAAAGAACAATGGAATGCTACCACGATGTTGGGCTATCAAAAGAACGCTTTTCGAATGTTTTATAAATTCCAATGGCTCAACGAGCGTGTTGATTTTTATAACAGCACGGTGCAGTCGGGCTATTCGCCAACGCTTGGTTCTTACCGCTATGCTATGGACAAAAGGTATTGGACGCAACGATTTTTCCACAATTGGAATGCTTCTGGTAAACTAGAAAACGGGATGAGGTATACCGTTTCGCTTTCGCATCAAAAACAACAACGCGACACCGAAAACTTTAGGTATTATCTATTTACACAGCAGGAAGATGAATCCGTGAGACAAAAAGATCAAGCGATGGAAGTGTTGTATAGCACTGGAACGCTCAGTAATTTTTTCAAAAGCAAGAAAATAGATGTGCAATTGGGTTATGAAGTGGTGAGCAATTTGGGTTATTCTTTGGTGCAAGAAGGTAACAATCTTTTTGTTCCGATAGCGAAACGCTTGAACAATTACGATTGGTTTATGAGTTCCGAAATCAAAGCGACACCTTCTTTTTCTATTCGTCCCGGAGTTCGATATTCTATTCAATCGCAATTTGATAACCAATATGCAACTTCCTTGAGCTTGCGTTATTTGTTGCCAAAAGGAATAGAATTGCGCACTTCTTTAGGGCAATCTTTCAGAACGCCAACATTCGAAGAATTGTATACCAAACAAATTTTTGATGGGCATCATTTTACGGGCAATGAAAATCTTATTCCAGAAACCAGTTGGTCTTACGAAATGAGCGCAAAGAAAACGGCTTTTTTGGATTCGGGTCTGCAAGTGGTGCATACGTTTACCGCCAATTATCTCAAAGTCAATCACCGTATCGATATGGCACTCGCGCGATTCAATGCCGAGACGGGTAATCCCGAATACGAATACATCAACATCAGCCGCTATCAAATGTGGAATGTTTCGACCACAAATCAGTTCAAGGGTAAGAATTGGCTGTTCAATTTTGGGGCTTCTTTGGTAGGCGTTTCCCAAAAAATCGACAATCAAGTTTTTGTGTCAGATGATCGGTTTTTGTACACCTTCAATGCCAATACCAGTGTATCGTATACTCTATCCAAATGGAAAACGATTGTTTCGGCCTACTACAAATACAGCGGAAGAACCCAGCAATTCATAGAAAGTAGTAGTGCCTATGTGATTTCCGAAATAGACGACAGCTATTGGTTGGATGCGACTATTCAGAAGAATTTTTTTAGTAATACACTCGAAACGACTATAGGCGCGAGAAACTTGTTCGACATCAAAAATATCAACCAAACCCGTACCTCGGAAGGCGTAGGACACGCCACATCCAACCAAGTAATGCTGGCTTACGGACGTTCCTTTTTTGTAAAACTGACCTATAACCTTAATCTCTAATATAAATCAAATTGTTATGAAAAAAACCTTTTTAATTTTAGCCTTAGCCTTAGCTACCTTAAGCTCTTGTTCCAACGATGACGAGGGAAACAAACCAGAAATCCCTTCCTTAGGAGCGATTTTGCAACCAGCAGTGGGTGGGCCGAATCAACCGAATCAAGTCTATGTTGATTTGAGTACCAGCAAAACCGATGCGATTCCGAGAGGATCTTGGGATTTCGGATTTTCAACGGGTACAGAATACCGAGTAATCCTTAACGGAGCTTTAAAAATGGCTGTGAAAAAACTAGAAACTACTGATATTACCTTGCCTCAAACGGCAGATGCTGCTGTGGCAGTTGGCGGAGGAACAACTTTGGCCAGTAATGGTTTTGTCGATAATCCAACGGGTGTTTTGGAAGGAGCGGGAGCAGGAGTGGGAACGGCCATCGCCGCGGTGGCTGCCAACGATGCTGAGAATAAAGTCTACTTAGTCAATTTAGGTTTTGCGGTTTCGACCACCACGCCAGGCGTTGGATCGGTGAGTCTTGATGGCGAAGCGAGAGGCTGGAAAAAAATCAGAATCCTACGCAACGGAAACGGCTACAAAATCCAATATGCGGACTTGAGTGCCACTACTTTTACAGAAAAAACCATTGCCAAAGACAGCAATTTCAATTTTACATTTTTCAGTTTGGCCGAAGCCAAAGTAGTAACGGTTGAGCCACAAAAAACCAAGTGGGATTTGAATTTTACGCCTTTTACCAATTATTTGCCCACAGGAGCGGCAGAGGTAACCTATGGCTATTCCGATTTTATCGTGACGAACAGATTGGGCGGTACACAAGCTTACCAAGTTTTGGTGGCCGAGGGTGGCAGTTATGCTGATTTTACCTTGTCAAAAGTAGTCGAAGATAAATTTACAACCTCCAAAACCGATCAAAGAATGATAGGCTCCAACTGGAGAAGCGGTGGCGGACCAACTACCTTACCAAGCGTGAGAACCGATCGTTTCTATGTGGTCAAAGATGCCGCTTCCAACTACTACAAAGTGCGCTTCCTCGCGATGAGCAACGAAGCGGGGCTAAGAGGAAATCCTACGTTCGAGTATGCCAAATTATAATAAGTTTCAAAAATTTTAGTTAAGTTTTTTTTTATTTTTTATTGTTAGTCAAAAGGTTGCTTCGGCGGCCTTTTGTGTTTTGGAATAGCGTCTCATAAAGTGTTTGGATTGATTTTTTAGGAGCTAATCCCAATGTCATTAAGTTAAGTTGAAAACGAAAAGACGCACGCAGATTCAGCAGATTTCTCTATTAATCTGCGAAATCTGCGTGAAAACAAAACGAGCAATTCCTTTTTTTAATGATATTGGGAGCTAATCCTGCTGTCTGTTACAATCTCCGCCTCGCGTGGCTTTTTGGGCTAGGTCGCAAAGGAGCTTCTTTTAGTCGCTCTTTCCGTCCTGCCCAAAAATAGCCACCCGAGCCAGAGGATTTCCACTCCCATCAGGGCTAGGAACGTTAGCGCGATAAAAATCCTATAGCAGGTCACCCTGAGCGCAGTCGAAGGGCAAATTTCAATTATTGCAGAGACTGCTCCCCTCAGGAGAGGGGCTGGGTGTGTGTGTTTTAAATCTTAATGTCGAGACATCATCAACCATCCAAGACAACAAGATAATGACATCAAACGATAAACTAGTAAAAGGTTTGTAATGGAAATTGTATATATTTGAGGAAGTAAAGTCTGACTTTTGTAAGACCTATCTACTAGTGGCAAACATTTTAATAATAACACGATTGAAAAAGATAGATCCAAATAACGTAAATGAACTAAAAGAGTATCTAGAAAGCCTTCCACCTGAATATGTGGAAAAAAGAAACCAAGAACAAATAGAAGAAAACAGAATAATGTTTGCGGAATTTAATGATGCTTTTTCAAAGTCTTGTTGCTTTTTATGTGGAAACAAACTTGACATCTTTTACCCTAACGAACCTTGTTTCCATTGGTTCTTAAGACCTAATGGTATTCGTAAAAAAGATTTTAAAAATTATTTATCGGATAAAATTGGTTTTTTTAAACTCGAAAGTTATTTGAGATGGGTCGCAACAACTGAAAATTTCATTAAGAATATAAATGATTTGGAAAGTGAAACTTCTAAAAGTAAAATTAGAGAAGTAACCATAAAATATAAGAATATCGAATGGTCGTTACACTATGGAAAAACAGATTTAGAAGGACATTCAGATTCAAAAAATGCTGATTTTCCACATTTTCATATACAAATGTTAATTGACGAGAATCCATTCATAAGGTTTAATGATTTTCATATTCCCTTTTCTAAATATGACCTTTTAGATATTAAATTAATGAATGAAGCCAGCGATGTGATTAAATTTGAACATAGTCAAGCGCCAGGTATGTCTGTTCTAGAAGATGAAGAATTATTAAAAGAAATTGATGGATTAATGGTGGCATCCGAAAATATGGACACAGCAACTTTTAAAACTCAAACTATGGCATCAATGCCGGAAGGTATGACAATGTCAGGTGAAAAGTTAGAAGAAATGTTTAAAGAGAATAAAGAAACCAAAGTTCCTTTAAGACATCTGATGAAAAAGTATTTTCCAGAGGTCAATCTTCAAACCAACATAGAACCAGCAGATGGATTTCCTGATAAAAAAACTAGAAATAAAAGATAAAAAACGATTTGCCAACAGCTACATCGGATTTGGGCAATAGACTTAATGGAAAGATGGTTTTGTATTTGGTAGTTTAGTAATAACCGAAAAATAAATCTTAATTTAACACCAAATCCTCTGTAATACAGTATTTTAGTGGCAATTTTACCTAGCCGAGACGAAACCAAAAAAAAATGGATAATATAATTGACTAATTAAATGGATTGTAAGAACTGTAATAAAGAAGTAAACTCTAAATTTTGTCCAGAATGTGGACAACCGACTAACCTTAAAAGAATTGACGGGAAATATATCATTCACGAAATTGAACACGTTCTGCATTTTGAACGTGGAATTTTATATACAATTCGTGAACTCTCCACAAATCCCGGACAAAACATTCGTAATTATCTTTTAGAAAATAGAAGTCGACTAGTAAAACCTATCATATTCATCATCATAACATCTTTGATTTATACCATTTTAAATCACTTATTTCATATTGAAGACGGTTATGTAAAATTCCAAGAAGCAAAAGACGAAACCTCTAGTACTGTTGCTAGTATTGTAAAATGGGTGCAAGGACATTATGGTTATGCAAATATTATGATGGGAGTTTTTATTGCTTTATGGTTAAAAGTATTTTTTAAGAAATCTAATTACAATTTTTTTGAAATTCTGATTATGCTTTGCTTTGTTATGGGAATGGGAATGTTGATTTTTTCAATTTTTGTAATTGTACAAGGAATAACACATTTTAACTTAATGACAATTGCAGGTGTTATAGGAATTGCATATTGTGTTTGGGCAATCGGACAATTTTATGACAAGAAAAAACCTGTAAGCTATATAAAAGGGTTATTTGCATACATTTTAGGAATGATTACTTTTTGGATTTTTCCTGTACTCATTGGAACAATAATAGATTTAATAAATAAATATTAACTAAAACCAAAATCTAAAAATTGTAGCTTGTCGCGTTTTTGTTTCACAGATACACAAGTTAGCAGCAATAATAACCCACAATCCACAATGAAGAAAGCCATCAAAAACTACGGGATTCAATTTTTAAGGAAATAATCCTAGTTGTTGTGGGAATTTTAATTGCCCTTTTTATAGACAATTGGAAAGCAGAACGAAAAGACAACGCCTACATTGATCAAGTATTTGCAATCATACATAGGAATTAAAAGAAACGAATGAGGATATTAAAGACTATCATCAGGAGGAGGAACGTTAGCATAGCTCTTTTCTATAAAAAACAACAAACCAAATGGTTGTATTAGAAGAAAAAATACTACTTTTGAAAGTCATTTTTCAAATGAAATGCAATGGAAACGATTACAATATACCCAAAAAATGAAAAGCAAAAATCTTTGCTCAAATCGTTATTAGAGGAAATGAAAGTCCAATTTGAAATAGCAAATCAAACAGATGAAACGTTATTCGGCGAAAAAGAATTTTACTCTAAAATTGACACCTCCATTATCAGCGCTGAAAAAGGCAAAACAAAGCAGTTACCAAAGGACCAACAAAAAGCGTTTTTGGGGCTATGAGTTATTCGATTGAATTAACTATAGAGGCCGAAAAAGACATTCAAAGACTAAAGAAATCAGGAGACAAAAAAGTGTTGCTGAAAATCAACCAATTGTTGAATGAACTTCGTGAACATCCCTTATCAGGAACGGGTAGACCCGAACAATTGAAGTACTATTCAATTCCTACTTGGTCAAGGAGAATTACAGATAAACATCGATTAATTTATAGGGTAGAAGAAAGCAAAGTGGTTGTTTTAGTGCTATCTTTTTGGGGACACTACGAAGACAAATAAAAGTCATAATATGTGAATATTTTTAAAGCTTGTCGCGTTTTAGCTTCGTTGGTTTGCCATAACTTTGGACAAATCTGAAAAAAGAGTACTTTAGTTAAAAACCTTTTATTTATGAGGGCTTCAGTGGTAATTTAGCCGACATAAGAATTATTCAAAACTTAATGTAACTAATGAAATTCAAGTTATTATCAATACTAGCATTTGTGATTTTTATAAGTTGTAAAAATGACAATCCCAAAATTAATAAAGACCTAAAATTTGTAAAAAGTTGGTTTGACACTGTTAGAAAGACACCATTTGCTTCAGAATTAATAATCAATGCAAACAATACTTTTGATTACCGCGGTGGTGCTTGTACGTCAAGTTTTGAATCTAAAGGTATCTGGAAAATTGAAAAAGATATTTTAATCCTAAATAGTTTTAAAACAAAAAAATGTATTTGGAAAAACAATTTTGGATTGGTATGCTCAAAAGAAGATTTTGATAAAATTAGCGAAGAAAATAGAAGTTTAAATAACTGTAAACTTGATAGCGACAAATCTTACGTTGTTTTTAATAACGAAAAATTTAAACTTAGAAATGATACTTTAATTCACATTGCAGTAAATAAAAATTGTCCAAAATTAAGAATAGCATTTTCGAGTAAAAAAAAGAGTCGAGAAAAAGAATAATTTGAATGGATTAACATACTTTAGAATAACATAAATCCGATTGGAATTATAACTTTAATATAACTTAACAATGAGTAGAAGTTTAAGAAGGCTATTTGTAATTGATGACATTCCAGATTGGTTTTTAATTGTTTGTATTTTAATTTCTTTGCCTATTTTGGCTTGTCCTCTTGTTTTTTACTTTTCACTATTTATTTTTGATTCTCCAAAATCAGGCGGATTAGAATTTTTATACTTTCTGCTAATTAATTCTTATTCAATTGTATTGATTGCAAATGCGCTTTTAAGTTTTCATTTTTATAGAAAATCAAAAGTTATAGGAACACTAGTTCTTTTATTTCCGCTGCTTCTATATCTGCTGTTTGGATACTACTTTATGAATATCTAAAAATGAACTTTTATTAACTAAAACGGATTAAGACAATTGGTTGGATAGAAAGTTGTTTTTATTTGTAAATTTTGGCAAATTTGAAGTCAGGGCTTGATGTAGCCCCACGCTAGTGCGAGCGCAATGTCATTAAGTTAAGGGTTAAATGATAAAATGATTGCTGATTTTTGATTAACGATTTTTGATTGCTGATGTATAAGATACTGAAAATCATTTAATTTTTTTATTCACTTGCTCCAAAATCTAAAATCAAGAATCGTTAATCTTCAATCTAAAATCTCTTAACTTAATGACATTGAGTGCGAGCGTCACGCTCGTACCCACAATCATTAACTAAACCAAAAACCTAAAAATTTTAGCTTGTCGCGTTTTAGCTTCGTTGGTTTGCCATAACTTTGGACAAATCTGAAAAAAGAGTACTTTAGTTCTAAAACCGTTCAGGTACCAGAGCCTTGGTAGCAAGCGACACGCAGCATTAAAAGTATAAATGTAACACATTCTGAAAATAAGCGTCTTTCATTAAAAAATATATTATGAAGCCAAAAAATAGTTGCTTACTCGGATTGTCTTTTTTTGTTATAAGTTATGTACTTTTTTCTCAAGGTTCTAGATTAGAATACTTTCAAAAACCAGTAGATTTTGCACATTGGTTTAACTTAATAGGAGCAGTATTGCTGATTTCTTTTAACAAAGTTTTTCCAAAGAATAATCTCCATACGGTAGCGTCTTTTGTAACCACTTTAGGGGTTATTGCTCATATAGGTCTCTGTACAATTGACTTCATAATGTGGAGTTTTGGAAATAACGAAATGACTAAAACAGCATTAAGCAATCAAATAAGTAATACGCCATCAATTTTATATCCTTTTGTTATTATTGGTCCGTCATTGCTTTTTGTGGGATTGGCTGCTCACGCTTTGAATTTCATAAAAACGCACACTATAAGTTCGTTAATGGTAATTATCGGAGCTCCATTAGTCGGTTTTTCATTTTTTGTATTAAAAAATGGGAATTTAATGCTTTTAAGCTGTGCCGTTTTTGCTTTAGGCTTAGTTTTACTTCTTAATGCAAATGAAAACAGTACTATTGTGTAACCGATGTTGTTTCTTTTTCGTATTCTGAAAACCAAACGTTCTCGCTTAGCCCCGATGGGAGCGGCATCCTTGCTAGGCGGGGTTCGCCTAGCAAGATATAGCGGACAGCGGGACGACTCGTGTGGGAAAGTCGGTGTGGCTGCTCCTAAAAATCCAAACAATCATTAGAGTTTGTTAGTCGATAAAATAGCCGTTGGGCGCTTGCTGTGAATTGCGGTTATTTTCCTTATTTTTGGCGTATGACTTCAGAGGCTACGGTTCAATACGATTATATTTTTACTGGGGCGGGCTTGGCGGCTTTGATGACGGCGTACAAAATGGTGTCGTCTCCTGCTTTCCAAGACCAAACCCTTTTGTTACTCGACGCAGAGGCCAAAAAGGCGAACGATCGTACTTGGTGTTTTTGGAGTACTTCGCCCAGTATTTGGGATGGCGCCGTGGCGAAACATTGGGACGTGGCTTGGTTTGCTTCGGAAGCGTACAGTCGGGATTTGCCTTTGCAGCCGTATCGCTATCAAATGATTCGCGGGATTGATTTTTACCAGCAAGTGTTGACCTTGTTACAGCAACATCCGAAGGTGACTTTTGTGCAGGAAAAAGTAACCGACATAGAAGAAACCGAACAGCAAATTTTTGTAAAAACCACGGAAGCGGTTTATTTCGGGAAGCGCGTGTTGAACAGTATCTACAATCCTACTTTGGTGGCACGTCAAAACGAATATCCTGTACTACAACAGCATTTTGTGGGGTGGTTTGTGCAAACGAGAGAGAAAGTTTTTACGGCTGAAAAACCTACGTTTATGGATTTTTCGGTGGCGCAAAAAGGGAATACGCGTTTTATGTATGTGTTACCTACTTCGGCTACCGAGGCTTTGGTGGAATATACGCTTTTTTCGGCCAATCTCTTACCCAAAGCAGAATACGAAACCGCCATCAAAGACTACTTACAGCAACTCGGTGTGACGAGTTATACCATTCAAGAAAAAGAGCAGGGGAGCATTCCAATGACTTGTTATCCGTTTTGGAAAGCGAATACGAAGAATGTCCTCAACATTGGCACCGCTGGAGGTTGGACCAAAGCTAGTACGGGCTATACTTTTAGGAATTCGGACAAGAAATCGGATGCGTTAGTACACTTTTTGCAATGCGATTTGCCTTTTACCGCCTTGGGAAGAAGGACTAAATTTTGGTGGTACGATTTGTTGTTGTTGGATATTCTGGACCGCAGCAACGAATTGGGAAGTGTCATTTTTTCAAAGCTGTTCCAAAAAGGAAAACCCGATTTGATTTTTAAATTTTTGGATGAAGAGACTTCTTTTTTCGAAGACTTACAAGTAATCTGGAAATGTCCAAAAGTGCCTTTTCTTAAGGCGTTGGTTAGAGTGGTGTTTCGATTACGATAGTTTTTTTAACCGCAGCGCGCAGGGGTTTAATTTTTAAACATATAAGTCAGATAAGTTTTGGATTAAATTGCTGGTGTTTTTTGAACCATATAAGGAAGGTAAGGGCATGTAAGGTTTAGGTTTAAAATCAAAAAAAATCATCGTGATTTACGGTGAAGACACAAGGTTTTAATCTGTGTTATTTTACCGCGAAGGCGCAAAGACGCAAGGTTTTAATCTGTGCAATCTGTGTCTTTTTTTACCGCAAAGGACGCGAGGGTTTACGCAAGGGACGCAAAGACTATAGCAACAGTTAGACAATCAATTAAACAGTTAAACGATTAACCGATTAAACTTTTAAACATATAAGTCAGATAAGTTTTGGATTAAATTGCTGGTGTTTTTAGAACCATATAAGGAAGGTAAGGGCATATAAGGTTTAGGCTAAAAGCAAAGAATTCTTGTGATTTAACAGTGAAGACACACAAGGTTTTAATCTGTGAAAATTTGTGTAATCTGTGTCTTTTTTTACCGCAAAGGACGCAAGGGTTTACGCAAGGGACGCAGAGACTATAGCAACAGTTAGACAATCAATTAAACAGTTAAACGATTAACCGATTAAACTTTTAAACATATAAGTCAGATAAGTTTTGGATTAAATTGCGGGTGTTTTTGAACCATATAAGGAAGGTAAGGGCATATTAGGTTTAGGCTAAAAGCAAAGAATTTTTGTGATTTAACAGCGAAAACAACGCAAAGTTTTAATTTTATTTTAATTTGTGTCAATTCTTGAAATTCGTGTTTCTTTCTTTACATTTGCAACAGATGACAAACAAAGCTTTCATATCGAGGATCTTTTTGCTGATTTTGTTGGCGACTATGGTTTTTCAAACCAAGCACAGTTATGCCCATTTGATAGAGCAGCTAGAAGCTCCGATTTGTCATCACGAAAACACGACTTCAAAAAAACAAATCACACACGCGCACCATTAT
>CAUPCW010000091.1:0-13880 GCA_963509895.1 uncultured Flavobacterium sp. | reverse complement strand
ATGAAAAACAATAACACAATTATTAGCAGCATTTCAATTATCATTCGATGAGAATGTGAGGCGCTGTATAGTATTAACAATAACAATATAGAACCTCCCAATTGGGAGGTTTTTTTTTAGATATGACACAAAACACTAGTATTATTAACATTATTATTATTCGTCTAAGTTGACGAGTTAGGATGTTATGTATAACTATCAAACCTTTCTCGTCACTTGAGAAAGGTTTTTTTTTGACTAAAAACGAACCACAATTACAATGAAAGAAAAAATAACCCTCACGCTGTTTTGCGAAAAAGAAGCCACGCTAATCAGTAAAATTGTCTTGATATTCACTCGGAAAAAGCTACAAATCGACCATTTTTGGGTTGACTTTTGTGAGCGCACTTCACTATACAAAATCAGCATTGGTTATTGGGATGACGAAACGAATAGCAAAACCATAGTGGCTATTTTGGAACGAATTATCGAGGTTTTTTGTTGTTACACCCAAAATGAAAAGGAACTAGAAACCCATCAAATTATACTTTTTAAAATTCCAACCCTAGACAGAGAACAAACCACATACTATCCTATTTCTTTTTTATTTCAAGAAAAAGAGCATTGGATTTGTTGTGGTAAAATAACCAATGAGCACTATTACGCACTACAAAACACCCTCAAAAAATCAACATTAGAATTCAATTAAAATAAACAAAATGAACTTATTTCAATCCATACAACAAGCGCAACAAGAATTAGCCAATGTAGTTCCAGCTACGCCTTTAACTGAAAATCTCAATCTTTCAGAAGAATTTGGGGCTACTATTTTACTTAAAAGAGAAGACCTTCAAGTGGTGCGTTCTTATAAAATCAGAGGCGCTTACAACAAAATAAAATCCTTAACCGAAAGCGAAAAAACAAACGGCATTGTGTGCGCCAGCGCTGGCAATCACGCACAAGGCGTGGCATATTCTTGTCATCTTTTGCAAATACAAGGCAAAATCTACATGCCCAAAACCACGCCCAATCAAAAAGTAAAACAAGTACAACTCTTTGGCAAAAAATGGGTCGAAATTGTTTTAACAGGTGATACCTTCGACGATGCCTATGCCAAAGCAGTTGCCGACGCTAAGGACAACCAAAAAGCGTTCATCCATCCTTTTGATGATGAAAAAGTCATTGCGGGACAAGGTACAGTGGGACTCGAAATTGTCGAACAATACCAACAACCCATCGATTATGTATTCGTTCCCATTGGCGGTGGCGGTTTAGCATCTGGCCTATCCACCGTTTTCAAACACTTGAGCCCCAATACCAAAATCATTGGAGTTGAACCGCAAGGCGCTCCTTCAATGAAAACATCAATTACCAATCAAACCAACACACCTTTAGAAACCATAGACAAATTTGTGGATGGAGCCGCCGTAAAACAAGTGGGCGACCAAACCTTTGCCATTTGTCAAAAAAACCTAGACGATATCGTCCTTGTTCCCGAAGGAAAAGTTTGCACTACTATCTTGCGTTTATACAACGAAGAAGCGATGGTGGTAGAACCCGCAGGCGCTTTGACCATTGCTGCGTTGGATTTTTACAAAGACCAAATCAAAGGAAAAACTGTGGTTTGCGTGGTAAGCGGCAGCAACAACGACATAGAGCGCACCGCTGAAATCAAGGAGCGCTCTTTACTTTATGAAGGATTAATGCATTATTTTATGATACAATTTCCGCAACGTCCCGGAGCATTAAAAGAATTTGTCAATGCCATTTTAGGACCAGACGATGACATCACCTATTTTCAATTTGCTAAAAAAAATAGTCGAGAAGTTGGCTCTGTGATAGTAGGTTTAGAAGTGAAAAATCCAAATGACATTTTAGCCATCAAAGACAATATGAAAAAAATGGGTTTCGAATACCAATACCTCAACAACAAACAAGATTTATTCACCCAACTCATTGGTTAAAAAAAGGCTGCCAAATAAATGGCAGCCTTAAAAACCTTTTTCAAAAAAATCGAAGTTGTTATTTTAGAATTTTTTTAGAGAAAATACCATTTCCATCATTTATTTTAACCACATACACACCTTTTGGCAATCTTGAAACATCAATTTCAACTTCACTTCCTTTACTAAAATCAACATCTTTAACCAAAACTAGTTCTCCTGACATGGAATACAATTTTACTTCACCAAATCCTGAATTTACAGTAGTAATATTCAATAAATCTTTAGTGGAATTGAAATAAAGTACTATGTTATTTTCTAGTGGTGTCTTCAATTGTTTTACCTCAGCAACCTTATTAGCAGTCGATTCTACTTGCACCAATTGCCATTGTTGATTTAGTCCTCCTGTGTAAGTCCAAACCTGAATAGAGGCGCCATTTAGTGTTGAAACATTTTCTACATCTAATGCTTTTCCGCTATTCAAGTTTATAATTTTATAATAACCTGCACCAAGAGCCGACACGGTCCATTTCAATTCATTTGAATTTGTGAATGCTCTTTGCACAACTTTTACGCCATCAGTAGTACTACTATTCTCGGTAGCCAAATACAGTTGCGTCGATTTTACGATAATATAAAAATTACCACTACCATCAGGAACTAATTTCCAACGTTGATTATTTCCTCCTCCATTGGCAATATCATATTGCTGAATTCTCGTACCGCTTGTCGTGGCATTATCTGCAACATCTAATCCTTTGTTGCTATTTCTTGAAATAATATTATAATATCCTGGAAAAGGCGTTGTAACAGTAATGGTGCTTGTAGCTGTTTTTGCACCATCAACTGTTGTTACTGTAATTATTGCAGTACCTGTAGCTATTGCTGTCACTAATCCTGTTGCATTAACAGTGGCCACTGCTGTATTACTGGAGCTCCAAGTAACGTTTTTATTCGTTGCATTATTTGGCGCAATAGTCGGTACCAACTGTAAGGTCCCAGCAACGATAATCGATGAAGAAGTTGGATTGATGGCAATAGAGGAAACTGGAATCGATGCCATATTTTTGACTTCAATTTTATCAATATTAAATTCCCCACCAATAATTTCTAATCGTAAAATTTTGTTATTCCCTCCGGAAAACGGAATATTAGAAATTGTAACCGGCTGATAAACATCCCAAGAACCTGTATTGGGTACATTCAAAGTCGCCAATACCGCGCCATCTAGCATCACACGTAATTGCTTACCAGTATATATAGACGCTAGAGTTGCTTCTATAGCATAAGTTCCTGCTGTTACATTAGAAGTGTATTCTGTCCACTCACCAGTGGCAGTCCATCCAGTAGCAAAACCACTAGTTCCAGCAATAGTAGTAATGTCAACACCTTCATTGGTTCGGTATGCGCCACCTTGATTTGTAGATTCGTTATCAAAATAGGCATTATTTTGTCCTCCTTGATCATAATTCTCTGCCTGAATTATTCCTGGCAAAGTCGCTGGACTACCTCCATAAGGCAATTGCCCTTGAACTGTGACAGAACTAGTAGCCGTTTTGTTTCCACTAACTGTAGTAGCCGTTACTACTGCTGTACCCTGAGCAATTCCTGTAACCAAACCACTTGAATTAACTGAAGCTACAGCACTATTACTAGAACTCCATATTAGATTTTTATTACTTGCATTAGCAGGAGAAACTGTGGCTGTAAGCTGAGCACTTGCATTTATAAACAGACTTACATTAGTTGGACTCACACTTACGCCAGTAACAGGTACCGCATCTAATGGCATCCAATTAAAAGTTACTGCGGATGCTGCTGGAACTGCATAATTAAAAGCTGATGATCCAGAAACAATTCTGATCGTATTTTCAGCCCCACCAGCATTGTACACTAAAAGTGAAAGTGAACCATCTATATTTTTGAATCCAGCAGAAGTTATAGAACCATTGGTACTACTGGTGCCCACTCTCAATGCTCCTGCCTTTACAAACTTTGATATTTGACCAATAATGTAATAAGCAACATTTTTAAGTATAACTTGTACTATTGGTTATGGTTACAGCCCCTAAACAAGTAGTACATCCTCCTGGCGTATGTGGACCTAAATTTGAGTTATTGGCTACATTCCATTCCAAAACAGTCTTTGACCAGTTATTCGTTGTACCAATAACCACATTTTGCATATGCCAGCCGAAATCACCACTAAAACTTCCATTAGGACCAGTGTATTGCTCTGTAAAATAAACGTTTTTATTTGTTGCATCGTGTACTACAGACATCGCCGAAGCATTACCGGCATACATATGAAAAGCAGCGCCCTCAACATAGCTGCTATTATTTAACACATCAATAGGATAAGCCGTATTATCACAGTTATGATCAAAAGCTATAATTTTTACATTACCATAACCAGCGGCTGCCATTTGTGGACCAAGCTGACTATTAATAAAATTCTTTTGTTCCGTTGAATTCATCAACATACTGGGTTCATTATGCGGATTTTCTGGTTCATTTTGAGGCGTAATTCCCCAAACAATAATACCTTGAGCTTTCATAGCATCTAAATACTTTACAAAATACTTAGCATAAGCCGCATAATATTGGGTTTGCAAACTTCCACCAACCCAAGAATTATTGGTCTTCATCCATCGAGGAGCCGTCCACGGAGTGGCTAATATTTTAATATTCGGATTGATTAACAGTATCTTTTTAATCATTGGAATCAAATAAGTCGCATCAGGACCATTCAAGCTAAAATTATTCATATTCACATCTCCCGAAGTTTCATTATAACTGTAAGAAGAGCTACTCAAATCCGAAGCACCAATACTAATACGAACAATATTCACGTTCAAACCCGTTGTTGGGTGGTATAAGTCATTGAGCAACTGGTTTTGTTGCGTTGCAGCCATAGCGCTAATCACTTCACAACTACCCTCTGTAAGGGTATAACCAAAACCATCCATAGTTTGATAAGTTGTTGCAGGAGTAATGGTAACAGTAGAAGGATTACTTCCTGAAATAGAACCGAAACTAACATTCGCTTGCTGTTGCAACAACTTGGTCTGATTTCCAGTCGTCATCCATGGCGTAACGGTTTGAGCTTCTGCCTTTACTAAAAAAGCAAACAGAATAATTACGAAGAGAATTAATGGCTCTCCTGCATTTCTATTTTTTTTGGTTTTTTTATTCATAACATTTAGTTTTAATAATTACTTGGTTTAATAGTATTGTATCATTAGTTAATTAATAAGCCGTTTAAATTGTGGAGGGTAATATTATATCAATTTCAATAAAAAACAATCATTTTTAATCACTACAAAAACACATCAAACAAGCTAATGCCAGAAACTGCGGGATTTCATCTTGCGAAACACAACACTATATCCAACATTAAATCGTATTTTTACATGACTTTTTACACACAAAAAATTATGATTCCAAACGACATACAAGACCTAAACGATATCAAAAAAATGGTCGATGCATTTTATACCAATGTGCGCCAAGATCCTGCCATTGGCCCCGTTTTCAACGAAAAAATAGGTGATCGCTGGCCAGAACATCTCGAGAAAATGTACCGCTTTTGGCAAACCATTTTACTCGAAGTCCACACCTATTCAGGAAGTCCGTTTCCACCACACAAACAATTGCCTGTAGACAAGACCCATTTCGACCGCTGGATGGCGATTTTCACTACGACTGTCGATGGATTATTCGCTGGCCCACTCGCCGAAGAAGCTAAGCTAAGAGCCAAAAATATGGCCGAAATGTTCAACTATAAGATTGAGTATTTTAGGAAAGCCGAAAAAGACCAATTGAAATAGTACTGTTTCCTAGACAATACCATATAAAATCAGGCAACTATTCCGGTTTCTTTGAACATTAATTGCCTCCAACTTTAGCTGGAGGAGTAAAATTTGAAAATTTTAAAGGCTTTAGCCAAAATCAGCTGCTTATATTTGGCTAAAGCCAACACAAATCCATCCCCCCATTACTCCAGCTAAAGCTGGAGCCAATTGAAAGCAAGACAAGCTGAATAGTTACAAAATCAGCTAAAGCTGGAGCCAATTGAAAGCTAAACAAGCTGAATAGTTACAAAATCAGTTTTTTAATCTGTAAAAATCTGTGTCATTTGTGTCTAAAAAAATAGCCTTACAATCAGGAGCGAAACAAAAGGCATTGTCAGCCAGTATGGGTTCCCGCCATCCGCTATAATCTTTGGTACCGAACCCCGGCACCAAAGGATTTCCGCTACTGTCGGGGCTAAAGAGGTTGCAATGAGACTATTTTTAAAAAGTAAACCATTGTTAAAATCCTATAAAAACACTTGGTTTACTAAAAATCCCCAATAAAAACCAGCAAATAATCATTCGAAATTGTATTTTTACAAAAAACTATACCGATTTCGATATGAATGCAAAAATAGAAAGTAATCCCCTAATCGAGCGATTACCGAAACATTTGAAACAGTTTATCAAACCTCAAGATTACGAAGACTACACGCCCATCAACCAAGCCGTTTGGCGCTATGTGATGCGCAAAAACGTAGACTACCTATCCAAAGTTGCTCACAGTTCCTATCTCGAAGGTTTACAAAAAACAGGTATCGAAATCGACTCCATTCCGAGTATGTACGGTATGAATCGCATATTGTCCGAAATTGGTTGGGCTGCCGTTGCCGTAGACGGTTTTATTCCACCCAACGCTTTTATGGAATTCCAAGCCTATAATGTGTTGGTGATTGCCTCAGATATTCGTCAATTAGAACATATCGAATACACTCCTGCTCCAGATATCATTCACGAAGGTGCGGGACACGCTCCTATTATTGCCAATCCAGAATATGCGGAATACTTGCGTCGTTTTGGTGAAATTGGTTGCAAAGCCATCTCTTCGCACAAAGATTACGAAATGTATGAAGCCATCCGTTTGTTATCCATTCTAAAAGAAGCCGAGGGAACCCCACAAAGCGAAATAGAAGCTGCTGAAAAAGCAGTAGAAGATTTGCAAAACAATATGGGCGAACTCTCCGAAATGGCTCAAATCCGAAACTTACATTGGTGGACCGTGGAGTACGGTTTAATTGGCACACTTGAAAACCCAAAAATTTACGGCGCCGGTTTGCTTTCCTCTATTGGAGAAAGCGCTTGGTGTATGACCGATAACGTTAAAAAAATACCGTACACGTTTAGTGCAGCACAACAAAGTTTTGACATTACCAAAGTGCAACCTCAACTCTACGTAACTCCTGATTTCGCTTATTTGAGCTTAATCCTAGAAGAATTTGCCAATACGATGGCTTTGAGAACAGGTGGTTTATCTGGTATTAAAAAACTCATCGATTCCAAAGCTTTGGGAACAGTAGAATTGAGTACTGGTTTACAAATTTCTGGCATTTTTACCAACGTAATAGAACACGAAGGCAAACCGATTTACTTACAAACGACTGGAAAAACAGCTTTGGCCAATCGTGAAAAAGAATTAGTAGGACACGGAACTGCTGCTCACTTAGAAGGTTTTGGTAGCCCCATCGGCAAACTCAAAGGCATCAACCTTGCTATTGAAGATATGAGTCCACGTGACTTAAAAGCATACGACATTTACGAAGGAGAAACCGCTACTCTGGAATTTGAAGGCAACATCAAAGTTGTTGGGGAAATCATAACTGGGAAACGAAATCTCCACGGCGAAATCATCTTGATTTCTTTCAAAAACTGTACGGTTACGCACGGTGAAACAGTTCTGTTTCAACCAGAATGGGGAACTTATGATATGGCGGTAGGCAAGAAATTAGTTTCGGCCTTTTCTGGCCCTGCGGATGTGAATAGTTTTGATTTGATTGCTCACGTACCAAGTAGCAAAACCATCAAAGCTTCAACCTCAGAAGAAAGAGATGCCTTAGAAGTATTGTATCATACCGTTCGAAATATCCGTGAGACCAAAGATACGACGACCTCATTGGCTCCCATTTTTGAAAAATTAAAACAAGAACATCCTAATGATTGGTTGCTTTCTGTAGAATTAGTGGAACTTTTAAAAGAAAGAAACGAAACGCAATTACTTACCGAGATTCTTTCTCATTTAGAAAATCTTAAAAAACAGCGTCCTGAGGTTGCCCAATTAATTTCAAATGGTTTAGAATTGATTTTTGAAAAAGAGGAAACTGTTCACTAAAATTTACAAACACAGATTGTGTAGATTCCCGTTTAACTGCTACTTATCAATCAAATAGCAAAAAATAACCGCAAATTCGCAAATTTTTAAAATTAAATAAAAATTTGTGAGTTTGCGGTTTAATTTTTAAAAACACCTTTCGATGTAAACTTTTTTTTGGAATTTGGAATTTATTTTTTGGAATTTATCTTTCTTTTACAACTTCAAATCCTGTTTTAGCTGGCTTTCATTTTCGATGACTTCACCATTGTATTGTAGTTTCCAGCCCAAAGAATTCGTTAAAATGAGCATTTTAGAGATTTCACTTACCAGACGATTTTTAGCATTGGACTTCAGTGTCGATTTATCTACTTTCTTGGCCAAATTTGCTCGTACAGTTTTATTGATTTTGTTGTAATCAGCTCCTGTGAATTCATTGAGTTTGCTTTGCTCCACATCATAATATTGGATGTCGGGATAAATGGAAATCTCTTCTTTTGGAATAGAAAGAATCGTTATGGTTTTGTTCTTTTCATCGATATCGTATTTCATTTGATGCAAATCATAAGCTACTGTTACTTTGGCATTCACAATCACAATCGCCTTCTTTTCAAAAGAAATCATATCCAAAAAGTACTTATTCGAATTCTTAAACGTGATGACTTCCGAAAAATGGCCTTCGGTCACCACCAATTTCCCAACATTTAGAATTTGTTGCTGAATGAGATTCGTATTGTAATCGAACTCGTCTTCTTTTTCTTTTTTAAAATCGCAGTATTTAAACAACAACAAACCAATAACTACTACTCCAACTCCAATTAAAATGCGTTTCAACATAACTAAAATTTCATAAATGAATACTGTGCCTCTAATGTAGCAATTTTTTCTTTCAGATTCGCCTCAAACTTCTGATGGCTTTCTGAATTTGGATTAAAGGGTCGATGCGCCAAACCTTTTTGTATGGTTTGAACCAATTCCATTGTAGCTATTGCACTAGCGTCAATTTGAGTGGCAGCAAATCGTTCCCAGATATAATCAATCGACATTGGACTAGGATGCATCATATCATCGGTATAAAAACGGTAATCCCTAAGCTCGTCCATCATAATTTCGTAGCTGGGAAAATAGTTTAATGTTTGTTGTTTATTGTTGTTTGTTGTTGCATAAATTGCAGCAATCAAATGCGCTTTACTTACTTGATTTTCGACAAAACCGTCTTTGAGATGGCGAACGGGCGAAACAGTAAAAATGAAATTACATTTTGGATTTAGGGTTGCAATCAAAGAGACCGTATTTTGAATCGATTTTTGGATGCTATCAATCGACAACAACTCTTTGCTAAATTGCTTTTGTGGCACTTTATGGCAGTTCGCTACAATTTCATTGGTTTCAATATGCCGATATACCCACGAAGTACCATAGGTAAAAATAATATGGGTCGCTTGCTGTAATTGCTTTTGGGTGTCTAAAAGAATTCGGTTAAGTTTACTCAACACTACTTCGGCATCAGCATCACTCAACTCAGAATGAACTTCATAACAATGCCATCTTTCGTTGAAGAAAAAAATATCATCCTTGGTAAAATAGCGTTGCAACACCACTCTTTCTATAAGCTTTTCAATAGAAAATGGATTGAAAATAATACCAAAAGGATTCACTTGGGTTTGAAATTTATAATAGCACAATTTATCCCCCATATTTTCAGCAAAGCAAGAACCTAAGAGTAGTATTTGTGACGAATAAGCTATCGGCGTATTCGTTATTGGAATAGAAACAGTAGTTTTAAAATCCATAGCACATTGATATAAAGGCAATTCCAGTTAATTTACTCAAAATTAAACACATATATTTAAATAAGGTATTCCTTTTTTTTTGTAAGTTTAATTTAATTAAAATTAACTACAAACCAAAACCAATTATTTATGAAAAAAAATCCCATCCCATTTGCTCTGATACTGCTTGTAATCTGGGCAACTATCACTTTGTACGGCTCCATTTTTCTAGCAGGAGGCAAAGAAGTTAAACTAGACGAAATGGTAAGCTCCCAGCCTTCCTACAGTATTTTTCTAGCGTGTTTCATTCTGTTAGTTTATATGTTTACAAGAAAACTAACAACAGATGTTGGTTTCAATAGCACTCTCAATGCAAAACACAGGATTTATATCTATCCAATGGTTATGATTTCTCTTTTACTAGTTGTTGTACTGTGGAAAGGAAATGTTGACGCAGGTACTTTATTACTGGTTTTAGGCAACACTTTTGTAGTTGGGGTTTCCGAAGAACTTATGTTTAGAGGGATTTTATTGAATAGTTTTGTTCAAAAATACTCTTATCTACAATCAATACTTGTGGTTAGTTTGCTTTTTGGTTCCGTTCACGTACTTAATGGGTTTGTTACTGGTGACTTTGCTAGCAGTACTTTACAAGCTTTTATGGCTACTTTTTCGGGAATCTTATTCTTGGCGATGCGAATTAAATCCATCAACATCATTCCTGCAATGATTGTGCATTGGCTTTGGGATTTTGTGGTTTTTATCTTTATCACTTTTATCCCAAAAGAAGTAAAATCGGAACCTCTACTTATTGGTGTTTCTTTGCTATTTGGAATTACCCCAATAGTTTTTGGAATTTTAGGAATTATTGAATGCAGAAAAAAGGATACCGCAGAAGCCTTTATGAAACAGCAACTTTCTAACTAATACTAACAAAGAAGCCCTATCATTTCATAAAAACGATAGGGCTTTTTATTTTATTAAAATTCTATTTTACAAAATCAATAGCTTTTTCTAAAGCTTCAGAAACACCAGCTGCGTTCTTTCCACCAGCTGTAGCAAAGAAAGGCTGTCCTCCTCCGCCTCCTTGGATGTATTTCCCTAATTCGCGAACAACTTGTCCAGCATTTAGATTTTTATCAGCTACTAATTCTTTAGAAATATAGCAGGTCAACATTGGTTTGTCTTCATTTACAGTAGCCAAAACAATGAAAATATTGTTACCTAAATTACCTAATTCATACACCAAATCTTTGGCACCTTCAGCAGTTAAATCTACTTGTTTTGCTAAGAATTTAACTCCGTTTATTTCTTGAAAAGCAGCTGCTAATTCGCCTTTCATATTTTTGGCCTTGTCTTTTAGTAAGGCTTCAATTTGCTTTTTCAAAGACGCATTCTCATCTTGCAGTGTTTGAATCGCTTTTATAGGGTCAACAGCATTTTTCAACACTTCTTTCATTTCTCCAAAAGTAATCAATTGTGATTCAAAGAAATCCTTAGCTGCTTCACTTGTAATCGCTTCAATTCGGCGAATTCCTGCAGCAACAGCACCTTCAGAAACAATTTTGAAATGCCAAATCTCAGAAGTATTTGCCACGTGTGTTCCTCCACAAAGCTCTACTGAATCTCCAAACTTAATCATACGTACCAAGTCGCCATATTTTTCTCCAAACAAAGCGATAGCACCTTCATCTAATGCTTGTTCTTTTGGAATACCACGTTTCTCTATCACTGGTAAACTTTGACGAATACGAGCGTTTACAAAGTTTTCTACTTCTTTCAATTCTTCGTCTGACACTTTAGAGAAGTGCGAAAAGTCAAAACGTAAAGAAGCCGAACGCACCATAGAACCTTTTTGTTCAATATGAGTTCCTAACACTTTTCTCAAACCTTGATGCAACAAGTGGGTTGCAGTATGATTAGAAGACGTTCTTGCTCTTTGCTTCACATCTACAATCGCTTGGAAAGTATCGGTTAAATTATCAGGCAATGATTTTGCCAAGTGAATCGTTTGATTGTTCTCTTTTTTAGTATCAATGATGTAGGTAATGTCGCCATTACTAGCTTCAAGATATCCTTTATCGCCAGTTTGTCCTCCACTTTCCCCATAAAAAGGAGTCGCGTTAAAAACCAACTGAAAAATTTCTCCTTCTTTTACACTCTCAACTCTACGGTATTTTGTGATTTTTACTTGGTGTTGCAAACGATCATAACCTACAAACTCCTGAATATCATCTTCTACAATTACATTCCAATCACCTGCAGTAACTTTTGAAGCCGCACGAGAACGTTCTTTTTGCAATTGCAATTGTTCTTCAAAAACTTTTTCGTCTAGTTGCAATCCTTTTTCAGATAAAATCAAAGCTGTCAAATCGATTGGAAAACCATACGTATCATACAATTCAAAAGCTTTTTTACCATCAATCACCTTGCTTTGATTGTTAGCAATTACTGCGTCCAACAAAACCAGACCTTGATCTAGTGTGCGCAAGAAAGAACTCTCTTCTTCGCGAATCACGTTAGAACAAAGGGCTTTTTGAGAACGAATTTCAGGAAAAGAAGCACTCATTTGAGCACTTAACATATCTACTAATTTATAAATAAAAGGTTCTTTGGTATTCAAGAAAGTAAAGCCGTAACGAATAGCACGACGTAAAATTCTACGAATTACATATCCTGCACCTGTGTTGGATGGCAATTGTCCATCGGCGATTGCAAAAGCAACTGCACGAACGTGATCTGCAATCACACGAATCGCAATATTTATTTTTTCTTCTTCTTCATTGGAAGCTTTGATGGTATAGGTTGTACCAGTAATCGTCTCGATTTCTCTGATAATTGGGGTAAACACATCCGTATCATAATTCGATTGAACCCCTTGTAAAACCATACAAAGACGTTCGAATCCCATACCAGTATCAACGTGTTGTGCTGGCAATTTTTCAAGAGAACCATCCGCTTTACGGTTGAATTCCATAAATACATTATTCCAAATTTCAACTACTTGAGGATGATCAGCATTGACTAATTCTTTACCGTCAATCAATGCTTTCTCTTCTGCTGAACGAATATCTACGTGAATTTCGGAACAAGGACCACAAGGACCTTGATCTCCCATTTCCCAGAAATTGTCTTTTTTATTTCCTAATAAAATTCGGTCTTCAGCGATTAAAGTTTTCCAAATATCATAGGCTTCTTGGTCGAAAGGAACATTTTCTTCAACGCTTCCTTCAAAAACAGTTACATAAAGGATGTCTTTGTCAATTTTATAGACTTCTGTAAGTAATTCCCAAGCCCAGTGAATGGCTTCTTTTTTGAAATAATCTCCAAAAGACCAGTTCCCCAACATCTCAAACATTGTGTGGTGGTAGGTATCAATACCTACTTCCTCTAAGTCATTATGCTTTCCTGAAACACGTAAACATTTTTGAGTATCGGCTATACGTTGGCTTTTTGGCGTTCCTAGACCCAAAAAATACTCTTTGAATTGCGCCATTCCTGAGTTATTAAACATCAGCGTTGGGTCATCTTTTAGCACTATGGGAGCCGATGGAACGATTAAATGTCCTTTGCTTTCAAAAAAATCTAAAAATTGTTTACGTACGTCTTGTGATTTCATTTCTATTTTTTAATCGGTTATTTGTTGATGGGTTCTTGAGTGTCTCGAAATGACGAAACGGCAATGTAACCGCTCAACTTTTGCCCCAGATAGTAGTGGAAAGCTTTGAGGATTAGAAGACTATTTTTTTCTTGCTGGGGCAGAGCGACCAAAGGAAGCTCCTGACGTAGCTAGAAAAAAAAGGCTTGTAACCGAGAACTTGCAACGAATAGCTGGATTAGGCCCTTATTTTATTTACGTAAAAAGAAAGAAGATTTGAAACATTTCTTAAATTTGTTCGACTAACTCTTTACAGGTTGCAAAAATAGGGTATTTTAAACTATGGCGAAAGTAAAATATTATTACGATTCCGAAAAATTAGCGTACCGAAAAATTACGCCCAAGAAGAGAAAAAAGTTTGGTTTTGCT
>CAUPCW010000090.1:0-14018 GCA_963509895.1 uncultured Flavobacterium sp. | reverse complement strand
ATTTTCTTGATTGGTCATGAACATATTGAGTCCGTTGTTGTACTCTGGGAAATTTAATTTGCCTTTGAGTACGCTCGATTCATTGATTTTATCGAGGAATAATTTTTTGGTAGCTTTTAGTTCTTTACACGAATCCGCAATGGTACGATTTTCAAAATATTTGGTTACAAACTCGATAGAATCCCCATCAAAATGTACCGATCCCATCGTTTTGTTTCGTTGGGTAATCATACTCTGAATGTTGTAAGGTTGATCTTCAAGGAAAAGTTCCATGATGGATTGACCAAGATAGTTTGGATTTTCGATAGGTTTTGGGAGTAGTTCGGTAGTTTCTGTACTATCCGTTACTGTTTTTATGCCTGCTACCGTTTTATGCTGATAATTTACATCTAGTTTTTCTAGGGAATGACTATTGATCATGCGGCTAACCACATAGTTTTTATTTGAGCCAAATGCTTTTTTTAAAATAGGGGCTAAGCTTTTTGGTTTATAGCATTTTCTGTAATCAATACTGTATTTTTCAAAACCGATTTTTTCCTGTATAAATTCACCAGAGACGATTAGGGATTCTTCAAATTGCAGGTATGTTTCGTTTTCTAATCCTATTCCCCAATAAAATTTTCCGGTCTGGTTGTTGTTCATTTATACTTCTTCTATTATGTGATTACTTTAGACTTTTGTGGTTTTGTTTTTTGACTCTAAAAAAGCGCAGTAGAGTTGATTTTGAAATATAAAAAAAGTAGTTTTTGGGGATGGGAATGCAACAAATGAATTGCAACAACTACCTTTACAACAATACTTTAAAAGAACAAACCACCCAATTACACGTTTTTGGAATCGCTACTTTTACCAAGCTGCAAAAGTAGTACATTGTTTTATCATTTCATAGTGGTTAACCTCCTGATAATCATAAATATTTCATGTATTTGATTACTTCCACGAATTATTTTTGTTTACTCATGATAATAAAGCACATAAGAAGAATATAAATCATCATTCCACCAGTCTTTTCTGACTAAAGAAAAATAGTTGTAATTTAATTTTCCGGCTTGGGATTGCAAAGGGTAGCGCACTTTGCCATTTTCACGGTATGCTTTGTGGGAATTTGTTTCGGGTACCACAGGAACGATATGACCCGATAGTCCTTTTACTTTTCTTTTGGCACAAATTATCCCAACACCACCGTTAGCATTGACTTTATTTTGAAGTGCATCAACGGAATCTATTTTTTTCCATCCAAAATGGGATCCCCATTGCCCCAACCAATCGTGAATGGCGCTGGAGTAAATGCGCTCTACCGTTTTTTCAAAAACAGCTTCTACTTCCTGTCCTTGTTTTATTTTTTCTAAAGCTTCATCTGTCCACCAAACCGTTGGGAGGTATACTTTACTGAAATAGCAAAAGTCATAGGAGTACACATTACAATAGGTGTCTTCTACTGTTCTTTGATACCGTCGATTGTTGGCTACATCTAGTTTATCTATAATTAGAGAAATACTTTCCTTTTTGCTGGCAACATTTGAGACATCTCTAAACGGAATACTGTCATCCAAAATAGGATGTTGCTTCATTTCGATGGTGTCTAAGCGAGATTGAGGATGAGGAAATAAATCAGCCTTATCCATTTGAATTATTGATGTTGAATTTTCACAAAGCGACACTAATGCTGCTGTTACAGATTTGTTTTCCATTTTGTCTTCTTAAAATTGATTGGATTACTACCTCAAGAATTGAATTGATTGTGCAATGTAGTATTTTAAACCAAAAAGTAAGCAAAGGAATTTTAAATTTCACTACGTGCAAAAATAAACAAATGATAAAAATAGGATTGATTACCCACTAGGTAAAATTTAAGCAAACACCAAGGGGACTCAAATCATTTACCGCTTAATAATACTAACCGCAGTTCCAGTTACGGTAGCCGCAATTAAGTATTCACTGCTTTTTACTTCAATATCCACAAGTATCCCTACAACCGCATTGGCGTTTATTTTTTCAGCATTTTGTCTAAGTTGTTCCAAGGCTTGCTCTTTAACCTCTGCAATACTCTGACTAACTCCATCATAATATTTTTGCATATTAAAAGTCATAGTCATTTTTTGGACATTTACAGCAGTTCCTGAGACAATACCCTTGTACTCCATAATTTTATAATCTTCTACAGAATTGGTTGTTGTTAAAAGCATCTTTTTTATGTTTAAAATTTAGTTACTCTGTTTGAGTGTCAAATTACCATTTCGTTACAAGATGAGATGTAATAAATTGGTTTGATTGTTGGAATTGGAATAAGCATTGATTACAATCGATTAATCAGCATTAGACATTCCCAAAAAAACCTACAAGGTCTCGAAAAAAGACCTTGCAGGAAAACAACTGGAAAATCATTTAAAAACACGATTTGTATTAGCTGTGCTTGGCTGATGAAAACCAAACGTTATTGCATAGCCCCGATGGCAGTGAAAATCCTCTTGTGCCGGGGTTCGGCATAAGAGATTGAAACGTACAGCGGGACGACTCGTGTGGTGAGCAAGTCTCGGGTGCTCCTCATCACGATACTGCTTATTAGTGTTACCTTCTTCAAACAAAAAAACCACTCGCTAGGAATGGGTTTTGTGGAATTATTTTAAAAGATACTCTTGCATAAATCGGATGACAGCCAGTCGTTGGTAATCGACATTGGCTTTTTTCTTGAAGCCGTGGCCTTCGTCTTTGGCTTCGAGGTACCAAACCGTATTGCCTTGTGCTTTGAGTTTGTCGCGCATTTGAAGGGCTTCGGTCACAGGAACGCGAGGGTCATTGGTGCCCTGAATGATGAATAACGGTTTTTTGATTTTATCAGTATTGTTTAAAGGTGCCATTTTATCAAAAAAAGCGGCCATTTCGGGGATGCGTTCATCGCCATATTCTACTCTTCGCAGGTCGCGACGGTATTCCTCGGTGTTTTTGAGAAAGGTATTGAAGTTGGAAATTCCCACTATATCTACCGAGCATCGGATTTTGTCGGCATAGTGAAAGGCCGTAGCCAAGGTCATATAACCGCCATAGCTTCCGCCCATAATCATAATGCGGTCTTTGTCGAGTTCGGGTTGTTGGGCAATCCAATCCAATAGCGCTCCGATGTCTTTTACAGAATCTTCGCGTAACATTCCGTTGTCTTTGGCCAAATACGTTTTACCAAAACCCGCAGAGCCTCTCACATTCGGGAAAATCATCGCTACGCCCATTTCGTTAGTGTAAAAATTGCTTGCACCCAAAAAAGACGCTTGCGATTGTGCTTCTGGTCCACCGTGAATCTGAATCAACACGGGTCTTTTTCCAGTGAATTTTGAAGCGGCAGGGTAATAAAATCCTGAAATACCCAAGCCATCAAGACTTTTCCATTCGATAAATTTTGGCAACGCCATATCAGCCGCTTGCATTTCGCCCAATTCACTTGCCGTCCATTGTTCGATTTTCCCATTTTTTAACGCAAGGCGGTACACATCCGAAGCGGTTTGTGCTGTCGATTGGGTGAAAAACAAACTTTGGTTGTCCTTAGTAAACTCCGCTCCTCCAATCAATCCTGTTGGAATATTTTTGACTTCGCTATAGGATTGGTCTTTGGTATTCATCAAATACATTTTGTTGCGACCCGCTTCGTTGGTGATGAACACCAGTTGTTTTTTGTCTTCCGAAAAAGAAAAATTTTCTACATTCCAATTGATTTTAGAGGTTAGATAGTTCACTTTTTTGGTCTTCAAGTCCAAAATAGCCAAACGCTCAAACTCATTGTCTTTATCGGTCAAAAACCAAATTTCGTTGGTCGAATTTCCAAATTTGGCACCACTTTGAATCACGCCTTTGCTGGCTCTGTCGGTTACTTCGGATAATTTGCCAGAAGCGATATCCAAAGACCAAATATGAGATTCATTGGCCGAAATATATTCGCCAATCAACAGCTGTGAATTGTCTTTGGCAACATCCAAAATACCCCAACCGCCTCCTTTTACTTGCAACACCAGTTTGGCTGCCGAAGGATTTTTGGGATCCATATAATAAATATCTCGATCTCCTCCATTGCGTTTGGTCGAGGAGAAATAAAACCCTTTCCCATCGGCTCTCCAGGTGATGCCTCCGTTTTGTGAACGCCCTCCATCGGTCAATAAAGTCGATTGCAGCGTTTTAAGGTCTAATTGGTACTATTGCCCAAACTCATTACCGCCCACGTCTTTGGAATAAATCAGATACTCGCCTTTGGTAGGTTCGTAGCTCACGCCACTAACAGGTTCATCAAAAAAAGTGATTTGCGTTCTCGTACCCAAAGGCTGCACCACACGATGCAATTGAGCCGTAGAACCAAAACGAGTCGTAATAATAATATCGTTTTTTACAGGATGAATTTCTGCCAAAGAAGCACCACGAGCCTCAGAGTATTTTTTTACCTGAACCGCTAACTCTTTGGGAATGGAAGCAATGTTCTCGGTAATCAAATTTTCGTTTGGTAAAATACCCGTGTTTTTTTGCTGTGCTTGCACCAAAGTCAAGCCGAGAAACGTCGGGATTAAAATAAATGCATTGAACTTCATATTATTTTAGTTTTTGATTAGTATTCGTTTTCGATGGCGTTGCATAGCAAAATTAATGATGTACAAACCTGTTAAAGTGACCGTACCGCCAATAATGATGGCCGCCGTGAGGATTTCGTCAAACAAAAAAGCGCCCAAAAGCACCGCCACAATCGGATTGATATAGGCGTAGACGCTACTCAATTCGGTAGGTAAATGCTGCAAGGCATAAATAAAAGCAATGAATGTCAACACCGAACCAATGCCAACCAAATAGGCAATCGCCCACCAAGAAGCGGCAGGAATTTGCGTCAGCGGAATATTAGTACCTGTTGCCCCTGTGAAAGCAAAAAGGCATACGCTAGAAATCAACATTTGTAATCCTAGACTGAAATAAGGATTAAAACTCGCGGCTTTTTTCTTGGTGTACAAGGTACCAAAAGCCCAAGTAATGGTAGCAGCCACGGACAGGACAATTCCGAACTGAAAATCGGGTCGAATAAAATCGGCCAAATGCTCATAGAAAATTACGCATACTCCTGCAAAAGCAATGGTGATGCCAAAAACAGCCAATCGAGTAATGCGTTCTCCATTGAAAAAGCTAATCATCGCAATCCAAATAGGCACCATTGCGCCAATAATCGCTCCTAATCCACTGGGAATAAATTTCACGCCCCAAGTACTTAGTCCGTTGCTCAACACAAAATTTAGCATACTCAAAATCAAGATGGATTTCCATTGTTTGCCTTTGGGCCACGGTGTTTTTTTAACTAAAAAGAAGCCCACATACAAAGCACCGCCCAAAAACTGACGGATGGCGGCCAACTGAAGCGCAGGCATATGTTTTACGCCTTCTTTAGACGCTAACCAAGTCGTACCCCAAGCAATACTTACCCAAGCTAAGGCCAACATAGGCAATCCCAAGGTAGTAAGTGGAGCTGTTACTGCATTTTTAATTTTTGTTCTCAAAAGATTATGGAGTTTCTACAAAAGTATACTTTAAAATCGTTTGTAGTTTATCACTACTAATCCTTTTTCCGGTTCCCGAAGAAGTCGGGTCAAAAGTTGGTGCCACCACTTGCCATTCGAGTGCTTTCTTAGTATAATACTCTTCTCTGGTAGGATGATAAGGCGATACCGCATTGAAGATTTCGTTCCAACAATTCAATGCTATAATTTTTTGAATGATTCCGATACAATCCGTTTGGTGAATGAAATTAATAGGCGCATTGGCATTGGGTAGATTTTCTTTGCCTGCCAAAAACCGAACAGGATTTCGGTCGGATCCTACGAGTCCACCAAAACGAAGGATGGTGGTTTGAAAATGTGTATTCTTTTGCAACAAGTCTTCTACGATAACCAATTGACGCCCGCCTTCACTATCGGGATTCAAAGGTGTCTCTTCAGTGACCAAATCATTATCTTCTCCGTAGACTGAAGTAGAACTTACAAACAATACGTTTTGGACATCTGATTGTTCAATAAACGGAATCAAGGTTTGCATTTTACCTACAAAATCCTCACTGTTGTTGCTTCTTAATTTGGGCGGAATATCAATAATCAATATTTCGCTTCCCTTAAGAAATGTAGTGATATCGCCATCAATGGCATTAGGTTGCAATTCCATCAAAAATGGAAGAACCCCTAACTTTTCTATATGAGCTAGTTTTGAAGAAGATGTCGTCGAACCTTTTAGCAAAAGACCATTTTTCACTAAGTCTTTCGCCAAAGGCAACCCGAGCCAACCGCAGCCAAGAATACTAATTTGTGTCATTAAGGGGAGTTATTTTACCCCACAAATGAACAAAAAAAACTTCATAAAAGAACGGGTGACACAAAGTTTACAAGCCTTTACTTCTTTTTCCAAATTTTACTGAATGTAAACCCTAAACCCCAAGAATTATAATAATTCCATTTGCTATCCCATACCAAAGCGCCTCCAACTTCCCAATTACTGGGTAAATGCCAACCGTATTCGAATCCTATTCGTGTAAGCATTAAATTTTTTTGATGAGCAAATTCGGTTCCTACTCCTCCAATAATAGAGAGTCGCTTTCCTGGTTTATATATAGCAACTGGAACGATAGCTAGCGGATAACTCCTTTCTAAAATTTCTTGACCTCCATGTTCTATTTTAAATGACTCTAAAACCAAATCGTTTTGTAAGCCAATCGCCCATTTATTACTCAACCAATAGTCATAATTAAAACTCCAAGAAGCTAAGGCCAACCATTTGGTATCTCCATCAATTTTACCTTCAGAAACGTGGGTATGTCCTAAACCCAATGTAAGTCTATGCGCTCCTTTTTGTCCGTGATGTGCCTCAGATAAGTGTTCCTGTGCACTACACAGCATTGCACTCATAAGAAATGAACAGCATAAAAAAAATAGTTTTCTCATTCGTAACGATTTAAAAAAAGCTCGTTTAGATAGTAAACGAGCTTCATTGAATTATTTTCTGGAATAAATTGATTTGCCTTCTTTGATGGTTTCGAGTACCACAATATCTTTTATTTTTTTGGCATCTATCTTCAGTGGATTTTGATCCAACACTACCATGTCTGCCAATTTACCAGCTGTTAAGGATCCTTTTTTATTTTCTTCAAAAAACTGATAGGCACCCCAAATAGTAATAGATTGAAGGGCTTCATAAGGTGTAAGTCTTTCATTTGGTCCCATAATGGTTCCTGAACGACTGGTTCTGTTTACTGCTGTGTGAACAATCATCATCAAATTAGGCAACGCCACTGGGGCATCTGTATGAGTAGTAATTCGAACTCCTTTTTTTAGCGCAGACTTAGTTGGGCTAATTTGTTGTGCTTTATCTGGCCCTATGATTTCTTTGTACCAATCACCCCAATAGAAGGTATGCATCGGAAAAAAAGAGCCAATGATATCGTATCTTTTTAGGCTATCTAATTGGTCCATTCTTAGTAATTGCCCGTGAATCAATATATTTCTTCTATCCTTATTTCCGTATTTTTTCGAAGCCTTATTAATTGTCCTAAATAATTGGTCAGCAGCTGCATCACCATTTGTATGCGCTTTTAATTGCCAGTTGTTTTTAAACGCTTCGTCTACAATTTTTTGCACCTCTTCATCTTTTGGAATAGCTGGATAACCGTTGTATCCTTGTTTCTGTCCGTCTGGTGGAATTAAGTAAGGCGAAGTTCTCCATGCTGTTCTACCTTGTGGTGAACCATCTAGGGTTAATTTTAAACCTCCAATTCGATAATGATTTTGGTATTCTTTGCTATACCACTTGGAATTCATGTATTGGGGATAAGTATAATCTATCCACGAATTAACATCAATATACATTTTGCCACGAGAAGCATAATCTGCTAATAATTCATGATTGCCCATAGCACGACCTTCATTTGCTGTCGTATATCCATAAGTAACCGCCATTTTTTGTCCAGCATCTAAATATAAATCTGTCAATTCTTTTGTTTCAGGTGTAATTGCCTTCATCATATGAGGAATAGCAGCCAATTCTTCTAAAACACCATTTGGTTCCTTGCTACCTGAAACACGTCGGATTACTCCTCCTGCTACTTCTGGGGATGCGGGAGTAATTCCTAAAAGCGCTAATCCCTTTGTATTTACAGAGGCAAAATGTCCTGAGATATGAGTAACCATTACCGGTAGTTCAGTTGAAACTTTATCCAAATCATATTTGGTTGGGAAGCGTTTTTCTTTTAATACCGCATCATCAAAACCTATACCGATAATCCATCCTTTAGTTTTATCGGTTCCGTTTTTTTGATGCCAAGTTTTAAGTTCTGTAATGAGTTCATCAATAGTATTTACATTTCCATCTGGTGAGGCAAGTAAATTGGCACATATAGCTTGCGAACCAAAAGCAAAAAAGTGACAATGTCCGTCAACAAAACCCGGAACTAAAGTTTTACCTTCTAAATCTTTCATACTATGTCCTGATCCGGCTTGTTTCATCGCTTCGGTTTCAGTGCCTACATATACTATTTTTCCGTCTTTGACTACAACGGCTTCGGCATAAGTGGGTGTATCGCCTTCCATTGTAATTATGTCGCCGTTGTAATACACTTCTGCAATTCCTGAGACATTAGAATGATCAGCTTTTTTTTCTTCTTTTTTGCAGCTCGTTACTGCAAGTAAAAGTAATAATGATGGAATGAGTAAATTTTTCATTGAATACTACTATTATTGGTTAACGGGAAATGATTTTCCTTTAAAAACAGTCTCTAAAATTTTGATATCTTTAATTAGCATTGGTTTTATTTTCAATGGGTTTTCTTCTAAAATGACAAAGTTGGCAATTTTTCCTTTTTTAATTGAGCCAATTGATTGTTCTAATTCAATAGTTCTTGCTGCTGTAATCGTTATGGCTTTCATCGCAGAATAGGCATCTATACGTTGTTCTTGCGAAAATTTACTATTCTCTGATGTTACTCTATTTACTGCTGTCCAAGCCAGAGTTAGGGGCTCCATTGGTGCCATAGAAAAATCAGAATGAAACGAAACCGGAATTTTATTATCTAGTAATGATTTTATTCTTACTAATGCTTCACCTCTTTCTTTGCCCAAACCCGCTTGGCTGTATTTGTCTGCCAAAGCCCATAAATAATAAGGATTTACAGATGCTTCTATCCCTAAATCAGCAATTTGTTTGGCTTGTTTTTCCGAGAAATATCCCATGTGATGTAACGTTAAGCGATGGTTCTTTCTTGGGTTTACTTTTTGATCTATGGCATTGAAATCCAAAACCTGTTGAATTCCTTTATCTCCGTTTGCGTGAATATGGATTTTATATCCTTCGTTCCAATACAAACTCATTTGAGTTTTTAGCATATCCACAGGTGTAATCCATTCTCCTTCGTGTCCATCTTCATAATTGCCTTCCATTTGCATTAACTGAGAATAAATGGCACCATCAGAAAACAATTTAATTTGATTGGGAAGAAAATTAATATTTGTGGTATTGTATTTATCAAGGGTTTTTATAAAAGCTAAGGCTTCCTTATTCCCTCCCTTCATGCTATTAAGTTGAGTACCGTTTGGTATTAAATAGACATCATAAGGTTGTGGTTTATCCATTTCCTTTTTTAGGTAATTGTATTCTAAATCAAAATCAGAACTTGGAAATCCAGGTTCGCAAACTGTTGTTATTCCGTTTTGATGTACTATTTGACTCATAATACTTAAACCCAAACCATACTTTTTGGGGCTAAAAAACATGCCACTTATTTTTGGAACCAAAGCCATCCAACCACCTTCATAGAAATGTCCTTTTTTCCAATTGACCTGTGGATTTTTTTTATAATCTTCCTCTTTTAGATTAAACTTCTTAATAAAAGCATCATTTACAAAGATTTCATGAAAAGAACGATGAATAATTCCGACAGGTTGATTTGGTGCCATTCTATTGAGCATCTCTCTTGATAACTCCCCATGCCATAATTGATGATATCCCCAAATAACATAGGCTTCATCAGGTTTTGCATTTGCTGCTATCGATTCGGTAATTCTTTTTATATAAGCATCGTGACCTACTACTGCTTTCTTTGTGCCTGATGGTAAAACCCAATCATTCATAGAAATAATTTCATTGGGCAACATAGTTCCGGCTATTGAAGGATGAACGTGCGGCTCCACAAATCCTGGCATCATTGTTTTGCCTTCCAAATCGATCATGCTATGTCCTGATCCAGCTTGTTTCATGGCTTCTTCTTCAGTGCCAACATACAGTATTTTTCCGTCTTTGACTACAACAGCTTCTGCATATTGGGGTTGCTCTCCTTCCATAGTTATAATCTCTCCATTATAGTAAACTTGAGCAGCACCAGAGGCACTCGGATGGGCAGTTTTTGTTTCTTTTTTGCAAGCTAACAAAAGCATCGCTATGGCAAAAACTGTAAAAATCGATTGTTTCATCAGCACTGTATTTAAGGTTGTTACATTATTAAAATTCACAAAGCACACATAATCAAGGTTTAGTTAGTTAAATGTATAAAAAATAACTCAAATAAAAACAAAAAACACCCTACTCCAAAAAATGAAATAGGCTGTTCTTGAAAACTTTAGTTTAGAATTTTATCTTTTTGGCACTACCAAACTATCTTTGGCAATAGCCAAAGAATCATTTACAGGAACCACTAATTCTTTAGGGATTCTTTGTTGTCCTTTTCTTATTTTTTTACGAATGACAACAGCATCGTTGAGTACAAAAGGCGTGGGCATCATCCAATTGTCTCTTGGTTGGATGTTGAACAATGGATTTTGCAATAAATCAAAGGAACATTCTAGCAATTCCATATCGATTACCGCTGATGCATTGATACTAAAATCTAGTACCAAAGGCACATTGTTAACCACATAATAACTCAATAATTTCTTGCCTTTTCGTTCTAAGGTCGAACTGGTATCGCCTAGATTTTTAGCCCCATTGGCTCTAAAATTATAAAAAGTCATCGCCTCATTGGCAAAAATATCATAGCGGTTGACTTTTCGATTCGGAATAATTTTCAATTGAATGTATCGCAAATTACCTGCAATACTGTCTTTAGTAAATACGACTAAAGGTTTCTTTACATCTACAACCGTTGTGGTTGCGGCATAAGTAAAACCAGAATTGTATTTACTAAACAACGGCATATCGTTAAGCGGTTTCGCACTCTTTGGATTGGCACCCAAATACGTTTTGGTCCAATCGTCTAAATTCACATCATACGTCACCCAAAAAGCTTGATTCGTATCTGCATTGTACAAGTACACCAAACTATTGGATTTTGCTTCTCCTACTTCATAACCCGAATTAAAATGACCTTTAGCAAAAAACAATAACGACAACACAAACAATCCCAAAGCCCATTTCCCTTTATGCAAAAAAGCACCAAAAACAGGTAATAACAATCCGAAAGTGAGTACCGTTAAGATTGCACTACCAAATAAAATCTTCAATCCCAACCCGATGGGAAACATTTGAATGAATGGCGCCAAAAGTAAAACTACCGGAATTCCGCAGATTAAATTCAACACCCAATTCGAGCGTTGTGTTAAGACAAACGCCCCAAAAGCGAGCAATCCAAAATAGATTGGGATAATCAAAAATCCAGCTCCCGCCAGTGCGTTAGCTATAAACCCATTGATTACGATCCAAACTAGTAGTACCATTACATAGTGGTTCATCGTCACTTTTTTGGCAGAGAACCAATGGTACATCAAGAAACAAATCGACAAACTCAACACTACAAAAGCCGCAATATAATCATGTCCGTTGTAAGTAAATCCGTTGAGCAAATCGTTGTATTGCGGATAGGCCCAAAGCAATCCTTTCCATCCAAAATACGTCAATCCGCCCGCGATACCCAAGGCACCCAAAAGCGGAATCAACCCTTTGAACAATTCGCTGAAAGTAAAAATGCGTTTGGCTTTGCCAATGAACAAGAAAAACACAAAAAATACTCCCGCAATACTTGTCATAGGCAGTACCCAAGAAAAAGGATAACTGATGAACGTAAACGGAATCGTAAAATACACCTCATCATCGGTAGCTTGCACCGCATCCAAATTAGCATTCGAAAAATACGTTAGCAAAGGCATTAAGTAACGGCCTTGGTGCGCCAAAGTATTTTTGGCCAAATGCTGAGCGTCATCCTGCTGGGTGTGGTAATTATAATGATCGTCGATAAACGCAAAATTCATTCCCTGAATGTTGCCTTTTTCTCTAAAAACGGTTAAATCTGTGTCGTTAGGCAACATTTTGTAAATACTGTACATCAACGAATTAGAAACAGGATAGGTCACGCCTGCTTTAGAAAATTCGTTCACCAAACCAGCATTCCCCTTGTTGGTTTCCATCAACATATAACTCGGTCCCGAAGAACCACGCGCTTCAAAATTGAGCGCTAATCCTACTTCTTTTGCCCAAGGATGTTGCGTCACGAACAAAGCGGCTCCGTTTAACCCCAATTCTTCGGCATCCGAAAAAACAATAATAATGTCGTTTTTATGCTGTTTTTTGGACTGCAAAAAAGCACGAACTCCTTCTATTATTGTAGCTACTCCAGAAGCATCATCACTGGCTCCGTGCGAAAATGAATGCGGCGCACTATCGTAATGCGAAAGCAACAACAACGCTTTTTTAGAATTCGTTCCCTTAATGCGTCCAATAATATTTTTTGACTGTACCAGATTTCCCCAATCGCTCATCGTATAGCCTTCTTGCACTTGAGTAGCAATACCCATCGTTTTCAATTCTTGCATCAGCATTTGTGCGACCTCATCGTGGTTGGCAGAACCTACATAATGCGGTTCCCTCGTCATCTTTTCCACCATTTTGAAAGCCCGTTTGGTCGAAAAATTAGCTAGATTTTGATCTTCATATTCTATGGTTTGCGGCATTTGCAAAAAATAACCTGCTGCCAAAACGAGCAACAGCACAAAAACCGAAAGTAAAGAGGCGTATTTTTTCATAGTATTGGGGATGTGGTATTTAAATGTCTTTTTTGACTAGCATATAATAGTCATTCTCTAAAATCATATAACCTTGGTCGTACAAGAAATAGTAGGTATTTCCAGTCTTGGTATTCAAAATCGAAGTGAAAAATTCAAAATCAAAACCCTTGCTCATCAACTTGGCACGAGTCGTTTTCGCTTTGCCTTCTACATTCAATTCTGACAAAATTCGGTAATTTTTGCGCAACTTATTGTTAATATTCCGCATATAATTCGTACTATCCTTATTTATTTTATTGTTGTAGGCATTTCGGCAGCTATCGCTACAAAATTTCTTATCCTCACGACCTACAATTTTTTCACCACATTCTAGGCAGTTTTTCATTAGTTTACGATTTAGGTTATCACTCTATCTATTTTAAGCCCAGCAAAAGGCTTTATTTATTAGCATTGGTTCCTGCTGTCCTTCCTATCTTTTTTGCCCCGAAAAAAATCGGGTCAAAAAAGGATATTCCCTCCCATCAGGGCTAGGTAGTGAACAGGGTTTTGTATTTGTTTTGGTTTCTCTATTTATACCTACTATTTTGTTACAAAATTTGAATAGGAATGGGCTTTAGCCCATTCTTTACATAGTATTTCGCATTGGGCTTTAGCCAAAATCTACTATAATTTTGGCTAAAGCCTATCTGTAATTTATAAATATATCATCTCGCTAAAGCGAGACGCAATTGATTATTCATAATTACTTATCAATCGTTTCCTACTTCTAAACATACCTACAAGGTTTGAAAAAAACCTTGCAGGAAATCCAGTAACAAAAACTTCTTCTAGCACTACTCGACCTGCGAGGTTTTCAAAACCTTGTAGGTCTTATTGCAATCGGCAATTCTAAACATACCTACAAGATTCTGTGTTGATTTTCAATTAAAAATCATAATTTTTATTAATTTTGTTCTTCAAGACAGTCATTGAACTAGTCTCTATAGCGTGTTAAATCATTTGTGTTTTCACGCTTTTTTTTTGCTATATACTTCT
>CAUPCW010000089.1:0-14259 GCA_963509895.1 uncultured Flavobacterium sp. | reverse complement strand
ATTGGCAAAGAAAGACTAAAAATCGTTCCTCATGCAACTATGAGTATCGAAGCTAAGAATTTGCAACGATAATTATTTAAAATAGTAAATTTCAAATTCCAAATTCCAAGGGTATCTTTTGGAATTTGGAATTTCTTTTTTGGAATTTATATTTCTAATTTGTCTATTTTTGCCCCACTAAAAATACTATAATGTCATTACGCCAAGCTTATTTACTTATATTTCTACTGTTATTGGTAGACCAAGTTTCTAAAATATATGTCAAAACAAATTTTGTTTTAGGCGAAGAAGTAACCGTTTTCAATTGGTTCAAAATTCATTTTATAGAAAACGAAGGAATGGCTTGGGGGACCAAACTTCCTGGCGAATACGGCAAGTTGTTTTTAACTATTTTTCGAATTTTTGCGGTAGCAGGAATTGGTTATTGGTTATGGGATGTGGTTCGCAATCACAAAAGTTCCAATTATCTTATTATCGCTATTGCTTTAATATTTGCGGGAGCATTAGGAAACATTATCGATTCTGTTTTTTACGGTGTTATCTTTAACGACAGTTATCAGCAATTGGCTGTTATGTTCTCTCAAGAGCCTTACGGAACTTGGTTTCACGGGCAAGTGGTCGATATGTTTTACTTTCCGATCATCAAAGATTTTCCAATGCCAGAATGGGTGCCTTTCATCGGAGGGAGACCTTTTACGTTCTTCAATGCTATTTTCAATGTTGCCGATGTGGCCATTTCAACGGGAGTAGGAATCTTAATTGTTTTCAATAAAAAAGCTTTTCATAAAGGAGATGCCTAATTTTTAGGAGCTTTATCCTGCTGTACGCTATATCTTTTATACTAGAAACCCTTTCAGTTTTATTTACTGAAAGGGTTTCTAGTATAAAAGGATGCCGCTCCCATCAGGGCTAGGGGTTTGAGTTACCCAAAGAGTTCAGCTGCTACATCTTCTATTTTCGTGACTAACCGAATTTGAATCCCGGTATTTTTAAGCGCAATCTTATTGTATTTAGAAACGAATATGGTTGAGAAACCCAGTTTTTCGGCTTCTTGTATGCGTTGGTCAACTCGATTCACAGGACGAATTTCTCCTGAAAGTCCTACTTCGCCAGCAAAACAAAAATCTTTATGAATAGGAATGTCTTCGTTGGAAGACAAGATAGCGGCAACCACAGCTAAATCAATCGCTGGGTCATCCACTGAGAGACCACCTGTTACGTTCAAGAAGACATCTTTGGCTCCTAATCGGAAACCAGCCCTTTTTTCTAAAACTGCCAAAATCATATTCAAACGTTTGGCATTGTAACCTGTAGTGCTTCGCTGTGGCGTTCCGTACACTGCGGTGCTTACCAAGGCCTGTATTTCGATCATTAAAGGACGCATACCTTCTAGTGTGGTAGCTATTGCGGTTCCAGAAAGTTGTTCGTCTTTGTGAGAAATCAATATTTCAGACGGATTAGAAACTTCGCGTAAGCCGCTGCCTAGCATTTCATAAATACCTATTTCAGCAGTAGAGCCAAAACGATTTTTTAGCGAGCGAAGGATGCGGTACACGTGGTTTCTGTCGCCTTCAAATTGCAGAACTGTATCTACCATGTGTTCCAGAATCTTTGGACCAGCAATTGTGCCATCTTTGGTGATATGACCAATAAGAATCACGGGAACGTTGGTTTCTTTGGCAAATTTAATCAACTCGGCTGTGGTTTCCCTAATTTGAGAAATACTTCCGGCAGTTGATTCAATATAATCCGTATGTAGCGTTTGAATCGAATCAATGATTACAATCTCAGGCTGCATCGTTTCGATTTGCTTAAAGATATTTTGTGTTTTGGTTTCGGTCAAAATGTAGCAATTGTCTCCATTTGGAGTAATACGTTCTGCACGCATCTTGATTTGCTTTTGACTTTCTTCCCCAGAAACATATAAGGTTTTGTAAGGCAGTTTTAAGGAAATTTGCAGTAACAGTGTGCTTTTTCCAATACCGGGTTCGCCACCTAATAAGATCAAAGAACCAGGAACGATTCCGCCACCTAAAACACGATTCAGTTCCGCATCAGTAGTGTCTAATCTAATTTCAGCTGTCGAATCAATTTCGTCGATGCGCAACGGACGTGGTGCTTTACTCAAAGAAACAGGCTCACTTTTCCAAGCTACTTTCTCTTGTTTTTGTACAATTTCTTCTGCAATGGTATTCCACTCTTTGCAGGAATTACATTGTCCTTGCCATTTGGCATATTGAGCGCCACAATTTTGACAAAAAAAGGTAGTTTTTACTTTGGCCATTATTTTTTAGGTGCAATTTTACTCAACATTAAGTCGTACTTTTCAAGCATCATTGTCTTGGTCAATGCTCCAATTTCTTGCATTTGTGAGGCGTTTTGGTAGCGCTTCATCGCTTTTTTGTAGTCTTCTTGCTTTTCATACATTAGGCCTAATTCATACTCCGCGAGCATTGATTTTGGATAATATTTATCAGCCAAAATAGCCAATTGATCCAATTCGCTAAAAGCATTGTTTTTTAGAATAGCAGCTTCAATAGCTTTGAAATCATTAATTCTGATTGGAACGTCAAGATGCAAAGCTTCGTTTAAAGTGCTGTATTTTTTCTCTAAATAATCTACATATCCCGAAGGTAAAAGGGCTATTTTGTTAGTGAATTCAGATGAAGTGATTGGTTTGTAGGTTTCGAAAATTTGATGCAAGGCACTCGGAATGGCATACAAGGTTTGGGAATAATGTCCCGCACTTTTGAAAGACTCGAATTTATAATTGACTAATGGATTATTGTCTTTTTTGATGTTATCATTTAGCATTTTGATAGGCTCAGCCAATTGCTTTATCTCATCATCTGTGGTAGATAAGTAGTAGAAAATTGATTTTTTTGTGGCGCTTAATTGCTCAGCGACTCTTTTTTCCATTAATGGCGCTAATTCTGGATTTAAGGAGATGTAAGCGTTAAAAAGAGGATTTTCTTTGTACAAAAAAAAGTTTAGAAACCCAGCCGTAGTATCAAGTCCCGCAATCATTCGAAATGGAGCTACACGGTATTTTTTTTCAATATAAGGAAGCAATTCTTGACCTATAAACTCATAAAATGTAGCTCCTTTTTCGGCTGGAAGGCCTTGTGCATCTTCAAATTCGCTATCGTCAATTCGCTCATCGTTATGATTTTGATGAATACCAACAATTATTGTTTCAGGAAAATCATCCCAATAACTACCATACGTAATTGCTCCATAGAAAGGATCAAATAAAATGTCTCCATCTAAAAGTATAAGTATGGGATATTTTTTTGAGATGTTTTTTTCGTATGAAGCTGGCAGGCTAATGGTAATTTCTCGCTTCTCGGAAAGCTTTTCAGAATCAAAAGATTCGGTTTTGTTTTGAGCATAAAAGGCTATCGAAAAGAATAGCATAAAAAGGACCTTTTTCATGATTTGGAGCGTCTAAATTAGGTTTAGAATTAAAAACAGAGCAAGATACTATTTTAATTTATTTTATGAATAAATAGCATAGATTAGTTGCTTTTAAAGGTATAAAAGCAAACACGATAGCATCCAGGAGTAGATAAACTTTAGACAAATAAAAAAGGAACTCTAGGTAAGAGAATTGTCTTTTTCGTTAGGGAAAACAATCCAAGGTTTAAAAGTTTTGGCTTCTTCAAATTCTAAAGTAGCGTAGGAAATGATAATAATGATATCGTCTTTTTGTACTTTTCTGGCTGCTGGACCATTTAGAGTGATGGTACCTGAGTTTCTTTCACCTTTGATGGCGTAGGTTTCAAAACGTTCGCCGTTATTGATGTTTACAATTGAAACTTTTTCGCCTTCAATAATGTTGGAGGCGTCTAACAAGGCTTCATCAATAGTAATGCTACCGATATAATTTAAATCGGCACCTGTTACTTTTACTCGATGAATCTTAGATTTTACTACTTGAATTTGCATGCGGCAAAGGTAATTAATTTAATGTAATTGTGTCAATCAAACGGATGTTGTTAACAAAAACAGCGATAAAAGCGCGATATTTTTTGGATTTTTCTTTAAAAGTGATAGGTAAAAGTGTCGATTCATCAGCAATTACGAAATACTCTAATTCGAACAACGGATGTTTTTTGAATTCTTTTTGCACCCAATCTTCCACTAAATCAGACTCTTGTGTTTTAAATCTTTCTTTGGCCTCTTTTAAAATCATATAAATTATGGCAGCTTCTTTTCTTTCAACACTACTCAACCTTTCGTTACGAGAACTCATGGCCAAGCCACTCGCTTCTCTGTGTATTGGACATCCAATAATTTCAACTGGAATATGGTATTTGGTTACTAATTTTTTTACTATCTGAAGTTGTTGAAAATCTTTCTCTCCAAAATAAGCTCTTGTTGGTCTAACGATTTCAAAGAGTCGTTTTACAATGGTTCCCACACCATCAAAATGACCAGGTCTAAACTGTCCTTCCATTTGATGTTCTAATCCATCATAATCAAATGATTGTGAGGTTGTTTTTCCTTCATAAATGTCTTCAACTGTAGGAGCAAATACAATAATTTTATCGTTCAAAGCACTCATTTTTTCAACATCGGCCTCAAGTGTTCTTGGGTATTTGGCTAAGTCTTCTGGATTGTTGAATTGAGTTGGATTTACAAAAATACTTACTACAGTACAGTCGTTTTCTTGAATGGATTGGCTCATTAGTGCCAAGTGACCTTCATGCAAAGCGCCCATCGTTGGAACAAAACCAACAGTAGAATTTTTAGAATTCATTAATGCCAAAAAATCCCTTAATTCGATGTTTTTATTGAAGATTTGCATGGTCATTTTATTAAAATTAGGTGCAAACATAATATTTTAGTCCATAACTGCATAAATTTTTGTAATTTTGCAACGTTTTTTATTGCCAATAAATAAAGTAAATAATACTATGAAAGATAAGAGGATATTATATGTGTCATCTGAAGTTGTTCCTTATCTTGCTGAGAATGAGGTCTCTTTAATGTCTTATGATGTGCCAAAAATGATCAATGATCAAGGAGGGCAGATACGAATATTTATGCCGAGATACGGGAATATTAATGAGAGAAGACATCAATTGCATGAAGTAATTCGTCTTTCGGGAATGAATTTAGTAGTAAACGATTTGGATATGCCATTGATTATAAAAGTGGCGTCGATCCCAAAAGAACGTATCCAAGTTTATTTTATTGATAATGATGAATATTTCAAACGCAAAGCGACTTTCGCTGACGAAGATGGTGTAATGTATCCTGATAATGATGAACGTGCAATCTTTTTTGCTAAAGGAGTCGTAGAGACTGTCAAAAAACTCAACTGGGTGCCAGATATAATTCATGTTCATGGTTGGCTAGCTTCAATGTTGCCAGTTTATATGAAACATTATTACAAAAACGAAGCCTTATTTTCTGAAACTAAAATCGTTACCTCTGTATATTCCGAATCTTTTTCAGAAACTTTAGATGTTGAAATGATCAATAAAGTTAAATTTGATGGAGTTCCTCATGATGCAATTGCTGACTTAGAAATTCCTAATTATGAGAATATATTAAAGACAGCGGTACTTAACTCTGATGCAGTCATTGTTGCTTCAGATACTTTGTCTCCAAGTTTAACAAAATTTATAGAATCTTCCAATAAACCTTTTTTACCTTTCACTCCGAAAGATGGTTTCGCTGAGGCGTACACCAATTTTTATAAAAATCAGGTGCTTTAATTTTAACTTTACACTATTTTATGTACAATACGGCTTTCTTAAAGAAGTTATTTATTTTTTGTGGCTTTTTTATTTTTTTTTCTTGTGATAAAGACTACAATGTTGTTGGAGAAGATTTAATTGGAAATAATAACTTTGTTTTAACAAAAGAGTATTATCCAGTCAAAGCCTACAATCAAAGAACAGGAGTGGTGCAATCCAATAATTTGCCTATAAATGCCTTTGGTTTTTATACTAATGATGCTTTTGGGACAACAGCTGCTAGTTTTGCTACTCAAGTAAGTTTGGCTGCTGTAAACCCTACAATAGGTGCTAATGCAGTTATGGATAGTGTAGTGATGACGATTCCTTATTTTAATACACTCAAGAGTACTGATGGCACTACAGGAATAAAAACATATGAATTGGATTCGATTTATGGAACTTCTAAAGCTCCTTTTAAATTAAGTATTCATGAGTCAGGTTATTTTATGCGTGACTTAGATCCTGCGACAAATTTTAAAGAAACTCAAGTGTATTACAGCAATCAAAAAAATGAATTTGAGGCTTTAAAAATTGGGAATCGTATTAATGATGCGGCAAATAGTAATGAAAACGATGCGTTTTATTTTGATCCTACAGAAATAGCCGAAAAGACTATTGATGAAGAAACCAAGAAATCAACAACAAAGCGTTCTGCTCCGGCCATGCGATTAAAGTTGAGCAATTCTTTTTTTACTTCAAAAATATTAAATGCACCTGCGGGTAAGTTGACATCAAACAGTTCATTTAAAGATTATTTTAGAGGTTTATATTTTAAAATTGAAAAAACTGGAGCTGCTGAAAATATGGCTAAGGTCGATTTCTCTAAAGGGATAGTGCGATTGTATTATAAAGAAGATGTTTCAACTACAACAAATGGTGTTACTACAGTAAAGAGGGAGAGTAAAACTTTAGATATCAACCTAAGTGGTAATACTGTCAACTTCTTAGAGCAATCCAATTTCAATATTGATTATATCAATGCGCTAACCAATTTTAATCCTATCTCCGGTGACTCAAAACTTTATTTAAAAGGAGGTGAAGGTTCGTTGGCTGTTTTGGAATTGTTTGGTCCGGATGATGATAATAATGGAGTTGCTGATGAACTTGAAAAAATTAGAAAGAATGGTTGGTTAATTAATGAGGCTAATTTAGTTTTTCATATTGATGCAGCGGCAATGAAAAATTCTGTTGAACCTAATAGAATTTATGTTTATAATTTGACCAATAAAACAGCTGTTTTGGATTATTTAACGGATAATACTACTGCAGGAGCGGGTAATGCAAAGTTCGATAAATTTATTTTTGATGGTATTCTGAAAAAAGAAGCTATTACAAATGGTAGAGGTTTGACTTATAAAGTTCGAATCACGAACCAAATCAAAAATTTAATTAAAAATGCGGATTCAACTAATGTTAAATTAGGCGTTGTTGTTACAGAAAGCATTGGTGTAGCTACATTTAGTAAACTAAAAACAGCTAATAGTATTTTTTCAATTGTTCCCACTGCATCAGTGCTTAATCCATTAGGAACGATTCTTTATGGTGGACATCCTGCCGTACCAGAAGAAAAAAGATTACGACTTGAAATTATTTATACCAAACCTAATTAAAAAAAAGTATGTGTGGAATTGTTGGATATATAGGCTACAGAGAAGCTTACCCGATAGTTGTTAAAGGGCTTAAGCGTTTAGAATACAGAGGGTATGATAGTGCCGGAATTATGATTTATGACGGAAAAGAAATTAAACTTTGTAAAACCAAAGGAAAGGTTTCTGATTTAGAGTCCAAATCTCTTTCCGATATTACTACTAATGGTACAATTGGTATGGGTCACACAAGATGGGCGACACATGGGGTTCCTAATGATGTAAATTCGCATCCACATGTTTCGAATTCTGGTGATCTTACTATCATTCATAATGGAATTATAGAAAATTATGCGCCTTTAAAACAAGAGTTAATAAAGAGAGGATATGTATTTCATTCTGATACCGATACGGAAGTGTTGGTTAATTTAATCGAGGATGTACAGAAAAAAGAAAAATTAAAACTCGGAAAAGCTGTACAGTTGGCTTTGAATCAAGTGGTTGGAGCATATGCTATTGCAGTTTTTGATAAAAAAAACCCTGAGGAATTTGTGGCCGCTCGTTTAGGTAGTCCATTGGCTATAGGAGTTGGAGAAGGAGAGTATTTTATTGCATCAGATGCATCACCATTTATTGAATATACTTCTAATGCGGTTTATTTAGAAGATGGAGAAATGGCTAATATAAGATTGCATAAGCCAATGAAAGTGCGTAAAATTAAGGATGATTCTTTAGTTGATCCGTATATTCAAGAACTTCAAATGAATTTGGAGCAAATCGAAAAAGGAGGGTATGAGCATTTTATGCTTAAAGAAATATATGAGCAGCCAAGTGTTATTAAAGACACGTATAGAGGTAGGCTTCATGCTAATGACGGAATAATTCAAATGGCTGGTGTTGAGGATAATATTGAAAAATTCTTAAAAGCTGATCGTATCATTATCGTGGCATGCGGTACTTCTTGGCATGCTGGTTTGGTGGCGGAGTATGTTTTTGAAGAATTTACGAGAATTCCTGTGGAAGTCGAGTATGCATCCGAATTTAGATATAGAAATCCAATTATTACCAGTAAAGATGTTGTTATAGCTATTTCACAGTCTGGTGAAACTGCAGATACAATGGCTGCTATTAAATTAGCTAAGGAACATGGTGCCTTTGTTTTTGGAGTGTGTAATGTTGTAGGATCTTCTATTTCAAGAGAAACACATGCAGGTGCTTATACGCATGCAGGACCAGAAATAGGTGTTGCTTCGACAAAAGCTTTTACGACTCAGATAACCGTACTTACTATGATTGCTTTGCGACTAGCCAATGCAAAAGGTACTTTGACACAGTCTGATTACCGAACGTATTTACAAGAATTAGATTGTATTCCAAGTAAAGTTTTAGAAGCTTTAGAGACTAATGAAAAGACCAAAGTAATAGCTGCAACATTCAAAGATGCGCCAAATTGTTTGTATTTAGGAAGAGGTTATAATTTTCCTGTTGCATTAGAAGGGGCTTTGAAATTAAAAGAAATTTCTTATATTCATGCAGAAGGTTATCCAGCTGCTGAAATGAAACATGGGCCAATTGCACTTATAGACGAGCAAATGCCTGTTATTGTAATTGCACCAAAGCAAGGACATTATGACAAAATCGTTAGTAATATTCAAGAGATTAAATCAAGGAGTGGCCGAATAATAGCAGTTGTAACTAAAGGGGATACACAAGTTAGAGATTTAGCAGACTTTGTAATTGAAATTCCCGAGACATCCGATGCACTTTCTCCTTTAATCACTACAATTCCATTACAATTATTATCGTATCATATTGCTGTGCTAAGAGACTGTAATGTAGACCAACCTAGAAATTTAGCAAAGTCAGTTACTGTAGAATAATTTTTTATATTATAATTACAGCCCCAAATGTGTTTGCATTTGGGGTTTTTTTATGCCTTTTTGTTTAGTTAAGTGTTTTTTTCTCCTATTTTTCAATCGATTTCGTTGAGTTATTCATTTTTATTAAAAATTTAAAAAATTATCAAAAAAAATAAGATTAATATAATTTATTATGCGTGCATAATTTTTTTGCCAAGTGATTTGTATTAAATGGAGATAATTATTAATTTTTTTTAAAATATATGTGCTTTTTTTTGATTCTTTTCACTGCTATTTTAGTAGTTTTTTATGGGTTTTTTTATTAATATCAAAATTATTTTTACATTTACGATCTAAACCAATTAACTCGAACCTAATGAGAATTTATTTACTTTTTTTGTCATTGTTTTTTTGCGGCTTAACATTTGCTCAAAATACAATTTCAGGGTCTGTTTCCGACCGTAATGGGCAACCTATTCCTGGTGTAAATGTTAAAGCTATTGGTCAAAATGTAAGCTCTGCTACAGATTTTGACGGTAAATTTGTATTGAAGTTAACTCAAGCTTTGCCAGTAAAGATTGAGATTTCAAGTTTGGGGTTTACTACGCAAGTACTAAGTGTTACCTCTTACAGTCAAAAAATCACTGTTAAGTTATTGGATGAGGAAACCAAACTTGATGAAATTGTTGTTTCTGCTTCTAGAACTCCAGAGCGAGTATTAGAGTCACCAGTAACAATCGAAAGAATGGGTATTGCTGAAATTAAAAAAACGGCTTCTCCTTCTTTTTATGATGGATTAGAAAACATGAAAGAGGTGCAAATGAATACGTCTAGTATGTCATTTAAGTCTATAAATACTCGTGGTTTTGCAACAGTTGCCAATACTCGTTTTATGCAATTAGTAGATGGTATGGATAACTCTTCTCCATTGTTGAACTTTGTTTTAGGAAACCTTATTGGAATTTCTGAGATTGATGTACAAAGTGTAGAGTTGTTACCAGGTGCTTCATCAGCTTTATATGGCGCTAATGCATTTAATGGTATTTTGTTTATGAATAGTAAAAGCCCATTTGTAAATCAAGGAATTAGAGCTTATGCAAAATTTGGTCAAACTTCACAAAAAGCGGCTGGTACAAATGATTATGTAGATTATGGCGTAAGAATGGCTGCTGCTTTCAGTCCAAAATTTGCTGCCAAGGCTAACTTCGCTTACATGAGGGGTACGGAATGGCATGCTACTAATTATGATGATAAAACTAGAAAAGGAATTGATCGTAGTTATTATGGTTATGATGGAATTAATGTATATGGTGATGAAGTTGCGACGGTGATTCCTGCTCCAACCTTACCTGCTGAAAAGATTTCAAGAACCGGTTATAATGAAGTTGATTTGACCGATAATAAAGTGTCCAATACTAAGATTGATTTCTCTTTGCATTATCGTCCATTTGGAGATGAAAAATTAGAAGTAATTTGGCAAAGTAAATTTGGTTTTGGAAATACAGTGTATCAAGGAGCCAATCGTTATTATTTGAATAACTTTTTTATGCAGCAACATAAATTGGAATTCAAAGGGAAAAACTTCTTTGTAAGGGGTTATACTACCACTGAAGATGGTGGTGAATCATATGATATGTTGTTTACTGGTATTAATATTAATAGAAAGGCAAAATCCGATGCTACCTGGTTTGGTGATTATGCTCGTGCTTATGCAGGCAGTTCTTTAGTTTTAGGACTCCTACCAAGCGATGCACATGCTGCAGCTAGAAATTTTGCGGATAATAATATTTCACCAACAGGTTTAGGGTTGGTTTCAACTGGAAAACCAAGATTAATCCCTGGTACTGCTGCATTCAAAGAAGCTTTTAATCAAGTAATTGCTGATCCTAGCGTTTTAACCGGGTCTAAACTTGTTGATAATTCTAGAATCTATCATTCAGATGCGAATTATAACTTTAAAGATCAAATTAAATTTGCAGAACTTCAAGTGGGTGGGTCGTTTAGATTGTATGAATTGAATTCTTTTGGTAGAATTTATACAGATACAAATGGTCCTATCAATTACAATGAATATGGATTTTATACACAAGCACAGAAGAAAGTAATGGATGACCGTTTAAAAATAACCGCTTCTTTGCGCTATGATAAATCCAAAAATTTTGATGGGAATTATTCGCCAAGAGTTTCTTTAGTGTATTCAGGAGGTCAAAATAAAAACCATAATTTTAGAGGATCTTATCAAACTGGTTTTAGAAATCCGTCTACACAAGATCAATACATAGGATTTAATGTTGGTAGTGCTATATTGTTGGGTTCTGCTCCAGATAATTTAACTAGATATACTGAAACTTTGCCAGTCACTACAACACTAGGTCAGCAATTTGCAAACGGAACATCAGTTGTAATTAATGGAAGAAATGCTTATGATAACTCTTACACAGCGTCATCTGTACTTGCTTTTTCTGCTGCTGGAGGTAATACCGCTTTGTTAAAGAAGACTAATGTTGACTTGGTGAAACCTGAGGAGGTAAAAGCTTTTGAATTGGGCTATCGCTCTTTTATTAATAATACTTCTATTGATGTTAATGGGTATTATAATGTTTACAATAATTTTATTGGGAACTTGAATGTGGTGGCGCCTTTGTATGGTACTGCGCAAGATGCGCCAAGCGCAACGCCTAATCCTGCAGATTTAGGATGGCAATCAGTACATGCCTTAGGAACAGGTAATACTAGAACATTTCAATTGTATACTAATACTGCTTTAAAAATCAAATCTTTGGGATTTGGTATTGGTTTGTCTAGAAAAGTATACCAAGATTTTGAAGTGGGTGTAAATTACAATTACGCTCAATTTGATTTTGATCAAGAAAAAGACCCAAGTTTTGAAGCTGGATTTAATACCCCAAAACACCGCGTGAAAGCGTCTATTGGTAACGAAAAGTTATTTCCAAATTTCGGATTTAATGTAAGCGGAAGATGGAATAGCGAATATTTATGGCAATCCTCTTTTGCAGATGGTACCATTAAAGCAGCCACTGTAATTGATGCTCAGTTGAATTATAATTTCCCATCTTTAAAATCTACTTTAAAGGTAGGAGCTTCAAATATTGGAGGAAAAGAATATGGACAAGTATTGGGAGCTGGTTTAATCGGGCAACAATACTTCGCTTCTTGGACAATTAATCCGTAATTATTCATTAATCAAAAAAAATTAGAACAATGATAAAAAATTTCAAATGGGTACTTATTGCTTCTTTAGCATTTGTAGCCTGTAATAATGATGATGAAGTAACGATTGATTCGAATTCATCTGATGGTAAGCCCTTAACAGCAGGGTCGGCTAATTTTTCTAAGTATGTTGCTTTAGGTAACTCTTTAACATCAGGTTTTAGCGACGGTGCTTTGTTTAAAAAAGGACAAGAAGGGGCCTATACGAATGTAATGGCAGAACAGTTTAAACTTGTAGGTGGAGGTGATTTTAAAATCCCTTTTACGAATGATAACATCGGCGGTTTGCTTTTTGGAGGTCAACAAAATCCTGATTTTGGGCCAAGATTGTATTTTAATGGCGCAGCTCCTGTTCAGGTTGTTGGAGTGCCAACAACTGAAGTTTTTAATCCTGCAATTGCTTCAGCTGGACCTTACAATAATACAGGGGTCCCTGGTGCTAAAAGTTTTCATTTATTATCGCCTACATATGGTAGTGCTGCTGGTTTGGCAAATGGTACCGCAAATCCATATTATGTGCGTTTTGCTCCTAACGGGTCTACATCTGTGTTGGCTTATGCTATGAGTCAAACACCTACTTTTTTTTCCTTATGGATCGGAAATAATGATGTGTTAGGGTATGCTACAACAGGAGGGGATGGCTCAAATCCAATTACACCAGCTACAGGTGTTGCTGGTGTAGGTTTCGATGGTACCTATACTGCGCTGGTAAACACTTTAACTTCTGCTGGGGCAAAAGGGGTTGTGGCAAATATACCTTATGTAAATTCAATTCCTTTTTTCACAACAGTTCCATATAATCCATTGGTTTTAACTCAGTCTTCTGTTGAAGCGTTAAATGGGGTTCAGGGTTATGCTCAATATAATGGAGGTCTTGATGTTGCTTTAGCAAAAGGTTTGATATCTGCTGAAGAAAAAGCTGCTAGAACTATCGTTTTTAAAGTTAATGGTACTGACGGAAAACCTTTTAATAATCCAGTGGTGATTGTTGATGAATATTTAACGACTATTAATTTAGGTGGTGGTGTAATATTGCCGAATTATAGGCAAGCTACTATTGATGATTTTTTGGTTTTGAAATCTAAGGCAGATTCATTAAATCAAACTTTTTTTCAAAGCGGAAACGGTTCTGCAATACCTTTAGCTGATAGATTTGTTCTTTCTAAAAATGAAATTACTGAATTAAGAACTGCTACAGACGCTTATAATGCAACTATAAAATCTTTAGCTGCTTCTAAAGGTCTGGCATTTGTAGATACTAATGCAATTATGAAACAAATTGCAAATGGTGGTATTACTGCAAATGGGTATAAACTAACTTCAACTTTTGTTTCTGGAGGCGCTTTTTCATTAGATGGTGTTCATCCATCTCCTAGAGGATATGCTTTAATAGCAAATAAGTTTTTGGAGGCAATTAATCTTAAATACGGCTCAAACTTTAAAGGGGTGGATTTAAGTAACTATCCTATTATGTTTCCAAAAACGTTGTAAAATATTGATATTTAACAAAAAAAAGCAACCTTGAGTTTTTGACTTAGTGTTGCTTTTTTCTATATCTATGTAGCAGTATTTAAATTTGTTTCTTAAGAGTTTGATAAAAAATATCATTTTTTTTAAAAAAAAGGTATTGATTATGTATTTTAAAAAATATATCTTTGCACACGGAAAAAAGCATCTGATAGACCTGATTTTTGAAGATGAATTTCACAAACCTAAATAGCTATTTAATAAATACATAAGTAATGTCTAAAGTAATAGGAAAAGTTGCCCAAATCATTGGCCCAGTAGTGGACGTAGTTTTCAACGGTAAGGATGTTGAACTTCCAAAAATTT
>CAUPCW010000088.1:0-14441 GCA_963509895.1 uncultured Flavobacterium sp. | reverse complement strand
TCCAATCATATCCAGTGTGGGCATAATCGATTTTTCTAATTCTTCTAAATTATGCACTTCAAGCAAAACTTCTAGTCCTAAACTTTTAGCAAATTCAGATAAAGATTGGATTTCTTCACGCGTTAAAACCGCAGCGATGAGAAGGATTAAATCGGCTCCATAAGCTTTGGCTTCAAGGATTTGGTATTCGTCTACAATGAATTCTTTTCGTAATAAAGGAATATTTACCGAGGCTCTTGCCAATAGTAAGTCATCTAGCGAACCCCCAAAATATTTACCGTCGGTTAGTACCGAAATTCCGCAAGCTCCTGCATTTTCATAACCTTTTACGACTTCTTCAACCGTAAAATTATTGTTGATGATGGATTTGGAAGGGGAACGACGTTTGTGTTCGGCAATAATTCCAGAATGACTTTCTTTTAATTTTTGGCTAAGAGAAATGGTTTGTTTTTCAAAAAACACAGAAGCTTCCAATTGCGAAACGGGAATAATGGATTTCTTGAGAAGGACTTCTCTTTTTTTATCGATGATGATTTTATCTAGGATGTTCATTAATTATAAATTTAAAGATTGAATGATTTAAAAATTGAATGATTAAAGATTTTAATCTGAATAATAATTAGTCTTTGATTTTAGTACTTAAATATTTTATGAAGTTTGACAAGTTTTGCGATATTTCTACGCTTATTTTATAGCTTTCTTCAATTTCCGTTTGGGAACAAAAGCCAAGTTCCCTAGATAACACTAGCATACTTCTTACTTCTGCACAACTTCCTTTGGAAATTTTTAAATATCTAATAAGTTGTTTATTATTGTTGTATTCAGAACCTTCAGCAATATTGTTGGTTATTGAAATAACTGCTCTTTTTATTTGATCTTTAAAACCAAATTCTTTTTCAAATTCTTTTTTGTTTGCTATTTGAAAAACTTGTTTTGCTAATAAGATCCCTTTTTGATACACCTCAAATTCTTCAAACGATTTTGTCATATTTTTTAAATTTTTAAATCATTCAATTTTTTAATTGTTATCTGCTTAACTCTTTTAGTTTATTTAAAGCTACCAAGCCTTTGCCAGATAGCAAACTTTCTTTTGCTATTTGAAATCCTTCTAAAGGAGTGCATTGGGTAACGGTTGCAATGGCCATAGCAGCATTGGCACAAACGACATTATTTTGAGCTTCCGTTCCTTTTCCTGAAAGAATGGAGAGAAACATCGCTGCTGATTCTTCAATGGTTTTTCCGCCTTCGATTTCGTTTTGAGATAAAAGGGGTACACCAAAATCAGTTGGATGCAACATACCCTCCATTGTTTTGGTAATTGTTTTGGTAGGGCACGTCAATGAAATCTCATCGTAGCCATCGAGTGCATGCAGGATAGTAAAATTCACTTCGGTGTTTTGATACAAATAGCCATACATTCTCGCCAATTCCAGATTGAAAACCCCTACCAATTGATTTTTGGGAAAGGAAGGATTGACCATCGGACCCAACATATTGAAAAAGGTTTTGACTGCCAATTCTTTTCGTATGGGGCCTACATTTTTCATTGCAGGGTGAAAAAGAGGTGCGTGCAGTACACAAATTCCAGCTTCATCGATGCATTTTTCTAAAAAAGAAGCATCGTTACTAAATTGAACGCCCATTTTTTCAAGTACATTACTGGAACCAGAAATAGAAGACACTCCGTAATTTCCGTGTTTGGCTACTTTTATTCCTGCTCCTGCTGCAACAAAGGAAGCTAAAGTGGAGATGTTAAAGGTGTCTTTTCCATCGCCACCTGTACCACATAAATCAATGGCATTGTAGGCGGATAAATCTACTTTGATACACAATTCTAACAACGCTTCTCTGAAACCAGCTAACTCGTCTATGCTAATGCTACGCATCATATATACAGTCAAAAAAGAGGCAATTTGACTAGGATTATAACTTCCGTTGGATATATTAATCAATACATTTTTTGCCTCTTCTTTCGAAAGCATTTCGTGATTGATGAGTCTGTTTAATATGTTTTTCATGGTCTCCCCCAGTCCCGCCTCGGCGGGGAGTTCCTATTGGGGTAATAGGGATTTAAATTTGTTAATCAAAATTATTTTGTTTCCCCTTTGGGGGCTAGGGGGCTTTTCACCCAATTCTCTAACATTTTTTTTCCATCAGGGGTCAATACACTTTCGGGATGGAATTGAACGCCACGAACATCGTAGCTTTTGTGGCGTAAAGACATCACTTGTCCGTTTTCGTCTATGGATGTGATTTCTAAAACATCGGGTACATTTGCATCGACCACCCAAGAATGGTAGCGCCCCACTTCGAATGTTGGTTCTAAACCGTCAAAAAGGAGTTCATCATTTACAATAGTTTTTACCGTTGTGGCGACCCCGTGGTATACTTTATCTAAATTAGACAATGTACCGCCGTAGACTTCTCCAATGGCTTGTTGACCAAGGCATACCCCAAAAATGCTTTTGGTGGGGCCGTATTTTTGAATCACAGCTTTGAGTAAACCCGCTTCGTCAGGGATACCTGGTCCTGGTGATAACAAAATTTTGTCGAAATGAGCGATTTCATCCAAATCAAATTCATCGTTTCGGTACACCGTTACTTCACAATCTAAATCTTCTAAGTAATGTACTAAGTTGTAAGTGAAGCTATCGTAATTGTCTATAACTAGTATTTTTTTCATTTTTTTATTGAAAAATTGAAAGATTTAAAGATTGAAAAAAATGATGTTTCTAGAATCTTTAAATTCTTAAATTATTAAATCTTTAAATTGTTTTAAATTTTCTCAGCCAAATCCAATGCTGCATTTAAGGCTCTGAGTTTATTATAAACTTCATGCATTTCGCTTTCTTCATCTGAGCTTGCTACGATTCCTGCACCCGCTTGTGAATGCAATTGATGGTTTTTGCTCAAGAACGTTCGGATCATAATGGCGTGATTGAAATTGCCTTCAAAATCCATAAAACCTATGGCTCCTCCATAGAAAGTACGATTGGTTTTTTCATAATCTTCAATCAATTGCATGGCTCTATGTTTTGGAGCGCCACTCAATGTTCCGGCAGGGAAGGTGTCTGCAACCACTTGTAACGTCAGGGCTTTTTCGTGTAAATAGCCAGTCACTTTAGAAACTAAATGGATAACATGAGAAAAAAATTGCACTTCACGGTATTTTTCTACTTGAACGTCATGTCCGTTGCGACTCAAATCATTTCTGGCCAAATCGACTAACATCACGTGTTCGCTATTTTCTTTTTTATCCTCAGAAAGGGCTTTGGCCAGAATAGCATCTTTTTCATCATCACCAGTTCGTTTGAAAGTTCCGGCGATAGGGTGAATTTCGGCTTTTCTGTTTTTTACAATAATCTGAGCTTCAGGTGAAGAACCAAATAATTTGAAATCACCATAGTCAAAAAAGAATAAATATGGGGAAGGGTTAATGCTTCGCAAAGCACGATACACATTAAATTCATCGCCTTTGAAGCCTTGTGTAAAACGTCGTGATAAAACCAATTGAAAAACATCGCCGCGGAAACAATGCTTTTTGGCTAACGCTACATTGTGTTTGAATTCTTCATCTGTGAGATTAGAAAAACCTTCACCTTCTTTGGTGAATTTATAGGAAGCGATATTTCGGGATTGCAAGAGTTGCTCAATTTCAGAAATGTTATTTTTGGCATCTAGACTATGACAAAAAATATAGGCTTCGTTTTTGAAATGATTGATGGCAATGATATTTTGATACACCGCATAATACACATCTGGTATAGCGTTGCTGTTTTCTTTTTTAGCAATAGTTACTTTTTCAAAATAACGGACAGCATCGTAAGCGATGTAGCCAAATAAACCATTATTTATGAATTTGAAATCATTTTTCTTGGATTGAAATTGATTTGAAAAGTTCTGAATAATCTCAGGTATTTTGGTTGTAGCATCTATGTTGATGGTTTCTGATGTTCCATCAGGATAATTTTTAGTGATGATTTCGTTTTCTATTTTAAATGAAGCAATAGGATTGCAACAGATGTAGGAAAAACTATTATCGTTACCATGATAATCACTACTTTCCAGTAATAAACTATTTGGAAATTTATCCCTAATTTTTAAATAAACACTAACCGGGGTAATAGTATCAGCTAGGATTTGTTTGTAATTGGTGTTTAATAAATAAGCTTTCATTTCTTTTTTAATTAAGACTATCATGTGAAGTCATTTGTGATATAAAAATAAGGCAATAAAAAAGGCTTGTCGTGATGACAAGCCTTTTGTTTATAATAGTTCAAATAATACTATAGGAGCTTTGTTCACGATTTTTGACGTAAAGTATTCCACCACCAAGTATTGTTTGTTATTGTTCTCATGTTTTTTTTTGTTGAGCAAATATATAAATGAAAATGAACTAATCAAAAGTAAAAGAAGAAAATTAAAGTATTCTTTTGTCCTTTTTTGTTAAATTCTAAACAGTTGACTATTTGTTACCTTTCACAGCTATCGATTATTAACTAAAATAGCATTTTCTTTTTTTCTAAAATCGGGATTATTTTTTAAGTCAATCGACGTAAATAAATCGACAATTGGAGTATTGGATAAGTCAAACATTGAGGCTGGATCTGGCCAGTATTTTAGTTTACCATTAAAACTTTGCTCCTCACTAACTAAGTTTTCTTTACAGCGGTTAAGTGTAATGTTTTTTAATTCAATTTTAGAAAAGTTGTCTTGAGATAGTGCTATTTTTTCTCCTAATAATATAAATGGAGCAAATCCAGAAACTATGCTGCTAGTAAAGGATAAGTTGCAATTTTCTTTTAAATAAATAGCTTCACGAACTAACCCTTGATTGTTTTCTTCGATATTTACAAAAGTGATATTAGTGGCTTTTACATTCGTAAGTTTTTTTGTCATATCTGCATTTTCAGGTTTGTCGTAAGAATCAATTTCAAAACATCTTGAATTACCAGAACCTGAAGAGAATGGGTGGCGAATGGCTATACTATTAGAAATTGTAGCTTGAGTTCCTTCAGTAAAATCAAAATCATCATCGTCTGAGCGGAAAGAAATTAAATTATTCATAGTAACTTCTCCACCAACTATATGATAGGCGTCTCCATTAGAATAACTTACTTGTATGTTGCTTAGAGTAGTTTTTTTGCCAACTCCTCCTAATATCAATGCATTGATTTCTTTTGAACCATTTATTTTTTTTCCGGCATATTCAATACGCACATATTTTAAAATACCAGAATTATCCTCTGGTTTATCACCACCATAAGTTGCTTGTGCCAAATCTAGATTAAAATCAGTTAAAACATGTTTGTTGTCTTTGTCTATTTTATTTACTGGGGCATTACCTAAAATAATAATTCCACCCCAATTTCCAGGTTTTCTTACGGTAGCTGCTTTATCAGAAGTGAAAATAATTGGTGCTTTTTCGGTTCCTTCAGCAATAAGTTTTGCTCCTTTTGTAATGATTAAGGTTCCACAAAAATCAATATCACCAACACCTCCTCTGATGATAGTTCCTGGTTCTATTGTAAGTGTGGCATTGTTAGTTACGTATACTCTGTTGCTTAGTTGATACGTTTTTGTACTTACTAGTTTGGTATCTTTATCGATGATGTCTGGTAATACTTCATTAGCTTCAGGGTATTCAGCAGTAGCTGGTCTAAAGTTGGTCCAATTACTCATCCAATTGGTGTCTCCGTATATGCCTTTATTTTTCTGAGCAAAAAGAGTTAAACTGCAGACAAGACAAATAATAATTAAGGTTTTTTGTTTCATTTTTTATTGTTTTTAAAGTGGGGCTTTACTTTCTTTTTTGTAAACTTAAAAAACTAAAGTAATAAATTAAAATTACAATAACCAAAACTTAACACTTTAATACTAAAAATAGTTTTGTTGAATAGATTTATCCTTTTTTTAATAAAAATAGTATCTATAATTTAGTAAAAATGAAAAGGGTCAATTGAAATACAATTGGCCCTTTTACAATAAAAATATTTTTTTTGAAAGGAAATCAGTCGTTTAGCATTGTTACTTTTAATTAGTACTAACTATAACTGCAGTTTCTTTTATTCTAAAATCTGGATTGTTTTTTACTTGTGAGGATTTGAACAAATTTGCAATTGGAGTGGTAGTAATTTCAATTCCCATAGCAGTTGGATCTGGCCAATACTTTAATTTGTCATTAAAACTTTGATCTTCACTTACAATAGAACCTTTGCAGTTGTTTACTGCGATGTCTTTCAGTACTATTTTGGCTAGATTATCTGGATTTAGACCAATCTTTCCGTCCAATAACAAAAAAGGAGCAAAATCAGAGACTACACTATTTTTTAATGAAAAGTAACATTTTTCTTTTAAATGAATGGCCTCTTTTACTAAGCCTTGATTGTTTTCTTCAAGGTTTACTAGTGTGATATTGCTTGCCTGTATAGTTGTAAGTTTTTTGTTTGGATCTGCATTTTCTATTTTGTCATAAGAATCAACTTCAAAACATCTTGAACCTGAAGCATCTGATGAAAACGGATGACGTATTGCAATAGTGTTGCTTATTGTAGCTTGTACCCCTTGAGTAAAATCGAAATCATCATCGGTAGTACGGTAGGATATTAGGTGCTCTAGTTTTACATCTCCACCATAACATTCAAAAGAATCGTCATTTGAATAACTTACTTGAATGTGACTTAGTGTGGTTTGTTTACCAACACCAGCCAATGATAACCCATTCAATTCTTTTAATGCATTTATTTTTCTTCCGGCATATTCTATACGAACGTATTTTAAAACGCCAGAGTTAGCCTCTGGATTTGCTCCTCCATAAGAACATTTTGAAGCGTCTAAATTAAAGTCCAATAAAGCCTGACCGTTGATTCCAGCTTTGTTGATAGGTGCGTCACTAAGTAGCAAAATTCCGCCCCAATCACCTGGTTTTCTCACAGATGTTGCTTTGTTTGATGTAAACACAATTGGATTTTTTTCTGTTCCTTCAGCAATAATTTTGGCTCCTTTTGTTATAACAAGGGTGCCACAAGTCATATCGTCTCCACGTATAATGGTACCCGCTTCTATTGTTAATGTAGCGTTATTAACAACATAAACAGTTCCTTCTAGGCGATAGGTGCTGTTGCTATCTAATTTGGTGTCTTTATCGATTATTCCTGTTAAGATGGCATTGGCTTCATGATATTCTGTGGTGCTTGGTTTAAAATTGGTCCAATTGTCCATCCAATTTGAAGTGCCATAAATTCCTTTAACTTGTTGAGCAGATACAGAGAAAATGCTCAAAACGCAAATGATAAGTATTACTTTTTTTTTCATTTTTTTTGATTGTTTAAAATACAGTCTATTGTTTAGATTGGCTTATTTAACAAATCAAATGTAGTAGAAGTGTTTTAAAACAATGGCTAAAAAAGGTTAAGAATACATTATTAAAAAGGTACATTTATTAATGAATTTAATCTTTTTTTTACGATTTGGTAAAGTGAATTATTTTGATTTTTTGTACAAAAAAAAGCCTCAACAAAGTTGAGGCTTCAATAATATATAGAGTTTGAAATTAGAATTTCAAAGTCACTTTCAATTCAAATTCGTCATTGATGGCTTTGTCACCAATGCTATCAAAGAATGATTTTGAACCATATTTAATGTCGAATTTAGTTCTATCTACGTTGAAAGTTGTAGTAGCAGTATTTCCGTTTACAGTAATATCAAAAGTAACTGGTTTAGTAATTCCTTTGATCGTTAAATCTGCAGTAACTGAATACACATCTTTAGCTTTTGATCCAATATTTTTGAATACTAAAGTAGCAGTAGGGAATTTTTCAGTTCCAAAAAAGTCATCTGCTTTCAAGTGTCCATTCAATTTTCCTTGGTATTCTCCTTTTAAGTCAGTAGCAGTTAAAGAGTTCATGTCTACTGTGAAAGAACCTCCTTTTAATGCTTTTCCTTTGAATACTAAAGCACCTTCTTTGAAATTTACAGTACCATTGTGTTGTCCTGTTACTTTTTTACCTAACCATTCGATAGAACTTCCTGCTAGATCAATTTTTTTTGTTTGTGCAGTTACAGATACTGTTGCAATTACTAAGAATGCTAATGCAATTGATTTTAAATTTTTCATGTTTAAATTGGTTTTTAGATTAATATTTGAGTTGTAAAATTATAGTGTAATAAATAAATTTTCAGTAGATTTTCTAACTTTTGCATAATGCTGAGTCTCATCTTCTTCGTGACGGTACCCCACAGCGGCAATAACAGCAGCGTTTAAGTTAAGTTTGTCTAAACCTAAAATAGCATTAAATTGAACGGGATCAAAACCTTCCATTGGAGTGGTGTCAATTTTCAATTCAGCGGCAGCATTCAATAAATTAGCCAAAGCTAAATAAGTTTGTTTGGCTGTCCAAACTTTTTTAACGTCTTCAGGAAGACCTAGAAGAGACCCTTTCATAAAGTCTCCATATCCATTCATAGTACCTTCTGGTAGGTTTCTGGTTTGTTCAGCATTTTTTAAATATCCCTCAATATCTTCATTTCCAACAGTAGTTTGATTTGCAAAGACGATTAAATGAGAAGCCTCAGTAATTTGACTTTGTCCCCAAGCAGCAGGTTGTAACTGTGCTCTTATCTCTGGATTGTCAACAATTATAACTTTATACAGTTGCAATCCGTAAGAAGATGAACTCAAACGAATGGCTTCTTTTAAGGTATTTAAATCTTCGGACGTAATTTTTTTGCTAGCATCGAATTTTTTGGTAGCGTATCTCCAATTTTGATTGTCTAAAAATGTATTCATAGTTGATTTATATTTATTTTGTTCTATATTTTTCTAATAAGTAATTTAATTGTTCTAATTCTTCTGTACTTAAATTATGGGCAAAAGATTCTTGATGCTTTGTAAGTTGTGGTTCTAATGCTACTAATAGATTGAGTCCTTTTTCAGTTATCAAAACTTCAATTTTTCTTCTATTTTCAGGGCAAACATTGCGAGTAACCAGTTCTTTTAATAATAATTTATCAACCAGACGAGTAGTGTTACTTGTCTTGGCTAACATGCGCTCTTGTATCACACACATATTAGCAGGTTTTCCTTTTTGTCCTCTTAGAATGCGCAATACATTATATTGCTCGCCAGAGATATCATGGGGTTTTAGTATTTCATTAAAATTTTCTGAAATAACAATTTGAGTATACATGATATTTAAATTCACACGGGTTGATGGATTGTAATCAACAGTGCTTTTTAAAATTTCTTCTATCTTCATGTTTGTATTTACTTTATTTGTCGATACAAATGTAACACTTTTTTTATATGTATATACAAATGTTTTGACTTTAACATTTTATTTAGAGAATAAATGAAATGAATAGTACAATAGAGTAGATGCTAATGAATTTTAGTGTAAGAAAAAAAAGAAACATTTTATTTAGAGGTCAACAGCTAGTATTCGTCAAATAAGTACTGTCTTTTGCTAAAATAAGGATTAGAGATTTTTCATTGCTTGTTTCATTGGTATTAATTAATGATCCGCTATTGTGTTTTGTTATTTTTAACGGATTTATGCTTAAATTTATGCTGCTAAAATTTCAAAAGGGTGATGCAATCTCATTAGTTTTTATCTAAAAAAAAGAATATGGGTTCCCAATTCGATAAACAAGAGGCAGAAATTCAACGGTTAAAAAAAGAACTTCTTTTTTATAGTGCGTATGATACTTTTATCAAAAAAAGTACTGATTTGTTTTGCACGTTCAATGATGACTGGATTATTGTTTTAGCGGATTTTAATTTTTCTGCACTTGGCTATAACGTTTTACAATTAAATGGTGCTTCTTTTACCCAAGTAATTGCGCCTTCAGATGCAAAAGCTACTATAGATTGTATAGAAGAAGCAAAACGCACCGGAAGCACTGCAACAATCATTAATAAAACCATTCATAGTTCTGGATGTTTTTATTATTATCAATGGCGTTTTTGGTATGATACTACAACAAATTTATTTCATGCTTATGCTTTTGATGTGAATGATTTTCAAGTTACGAAGCAAAAATATTTAGCTAGTGATATACTTCTTAATGATGCTCAAAAATTGTCCAAAACCGGTAGTTGGATTTTTTATTTAGAGTCCGAAGAACTTATTTGGTCCGATGAATTGTATGCTATTTTTGAAATTGAAAAATCTACAGATGATTTATATGCAGCCTATTTGTCGCGTCTTGCTTTACCTGATCTAGAACTTTTGAATAAAAAACTAGAGACTTTGTTAAAAACAAAAGAGCCTTATGAAATTGAACATCAAATTCATTTTCCAAATCTTCGGCACAAATGGATTTTCGGAACGGGATTGCCCATTTTGGATGAATCAAATAACATCATTGGATTTAAAGGAATTGCTCAAGATATTACCAAGAACAAAGAGATAGAATTTCTTCTCAAAACAAAAGTAGCACAAGACAATGAAAAAGCAATTAAAGAATTAGAAGAGAAAAGTAATTCTAAATTCAGAAATTATGTCGAAAATGCTCCTGATGGTGTTTTTGTTACTAATGAAAAAGGTCGCTTCTTTGAGGTAAATCCAGCCGCAAGTAAAATTACAGGATTTTCAATAGAGGAATTGCTTACTATGTCTACCAAAGATTTTCAAAAGCCTGGAAATTCAGAGGAGTTTTATCAAATAGTACAGGAATTAATGGGACTTGGTAGTATTAAAAAAGAGTTACAATTCATTCATAAAGATGGTAGTTTAAGATGGTGGTCACTCGATGCTGTTAAACTATCTGAAACCTCCTATTTAGGCTTTGTAAAAGACATTACCGATAGGAAAAAAATAGAAAAGGAAGTTCAAGAAAGTGAGGAACGTTACCGAGTTTTGGTTAAACAAATGATAGATGCAATTGTTATTTCTACTACCGATGGGCAAATCTTGAGTGTGAACGAAAATGCCTGTAAGTTTTCTGGCTATACCGAAGAGGAATTACTGACTAAATCCATTTATGATTTTCTATCCAATGATCAGGTTAAAATAGAACCGTTACAATTTGAAAAATTACATATGGGATTATCGGTTCAATCCGAAAGAAAGATAGTGCTGAATAAAAATAAAGTACTCTATGTAGAACTTATTTCAAAGTTATTGTACGATGGAACCGTTTTGACTATTGTTAGAGATATTACGGAACGAAAAGCTGCAGAGGCTTTATTGATAGAAAGTGAGAAATTTTTAACCGAAACGCAGCAAATAGCCAATATTGGTAGCTTTAGTATTGACTTAATAACTAATGAATGGACCCGCTCAAAACTTTTGGATGCTATTTTTGGTATAGAATCTTCTGAAGCGTTTAATTCTTATAGTTGGTTTGCATTAGTACATTCAGACCATAAAGAGATTATGTATAAGTATATTATGGAAGAGATCTTAGACAAAAAAACACCTTTTGATAAAGAATATAAAATCATAAGAGCCCATGATGGTGAGGAACGTTGGCTACATGGTAAAGGTTCATTAAAATTGGATAAGAAAGGGCAGCCATATGTTTTAGTTGGCACTATTCGCGATGTGACTGAACGCAAAATACTTGATTTGGAATTGAACAAAGCGAAAGAAAAAGCTGAAGAAGCCAATAAAGCAAAAACAGAATTTTTGGCCAATATGAGTCATGAAATAAGGACTCCACTCAATGGAATTATTGGATTTTCTGATTTATTATCTGCAACAAATCTTGAGAAAAATCAGATGGAATATATGGATATTATTAATGAATCTGCCATTACATTAATGGGGATTATAAATGATATTTTAGACTTTTCTAAAATTGAAGCAGGAAAATTAGAATTGAATATCGAAGAAATAGATTTGTATGAATTGGTGGATCAAACCATACATTTGTTCAAATTTCAAGCACAACAAAAGAAAATTGGTTTAGCGGTATCCATACAAGATCAAGTGCCAAGATATATTTGGGCAGATTCTTTACGATTGAAACAAGTTTTGGTAAACCTGATTAATAATGCCATTAAATTTACATCCTTCGGGCAAATTCATTTGGATTTGAAAGTAATAGCAATTGATAACAATCGGTTTTTTAATGTTCAATTTTCAGTAAAAGATACAGGAATTGGAATCAAACAAAACAACCAAGTGAAAATTTTTCAATCCTTTGTTCAAGAAGACGCCACAATTTCTAGACAATATGGAGGTACTGGTTTAGGGTTGACAATTTCAAATCAGTTGCTAGGATTAATGAAAAGTGAGCTATATGTAAAAAGCCAATACGGAGAGGGAAGTGATTTCTATTTTTCTGTTATCTTTGAAAAAACCAATCCAACTAAAATTAAAACCATGCAAAGCCTGTTAGAAGTAGAAGTGCAAAAAGAAATAAATTGCAATTGTCTTAAAGTTTTGATTGTAGAGGACAATTCAGTTAATCGTTTTTTGGCAGTTACTCTTATAAAAAGAATCATACCCAATGCCGTAATTGAAGAAGCTCAAAATGGAGAAGAAGCTATGGTTTTTATTAATGATGCTCTTTTTGATTTGATTTTAATGGATATTCAAATGCCGATTATGAATGGTTTTGAAACGGCTACAGAAATTCGAAAACTAGAACAATACAAAAAGGTTCCCATCATTGCATTAACAGCTGGGATTCTAAATGGGGAAAGAGAAAAATGTTTAGAATTTGGCATGAGTGACTATTTGTCAAAACCTATTTTATCTAAAGATCTCCAACAAATGATTCAAAAATGGGTGTCAATCAAGGATTAATTTCTTAATAACTAGTATCGTCTAATTTTACTTTCCCATTGAAGGTTTTGTACAAAAAGAAAAAGTAAGCACCCAGTAATGGCGCACCTATAGCCACAATAGTTAGCATGATTCCCAACGATTTTTGCGAAGAAGCAGCGTTATAAATCGTAACACTGTACTCAGGGTTTATGGTAGAAATTAAAAGAGTTGGATACAAATGAAGGGCTACCAAAATCAGTAAAAGCGACATAGTCAAGGACGAGAAAATCAAAGCGCGCATGTATTGTTTTTTGGATACAAGCCTTGGTACATTGGCAACAGCCAAAAAAGAAATTACAGGAACCGCAAAATAAATAGGATTGCTTCTAAAATTCTCAGTCACACCAGGAATAAATATTAGCGTGTATAGTGAAGTGATTCCAAAACTAACAATGAAAAAAATCATGCCTCTTCTTAGTAGGAAAGTCAAACGTTGGTGTAAGGTTCCTTCTGTTTTTAGTAATAAATAGATGGCGCCTTGTGTCATAAATAGAGAGAGTGTGGTAAATCCAACCATAATCGCATAAGGATTAAGAAAGGAAAAAAAGATGCCTCCTTTATAGCTGAAATTAGGGCCCAACGCAAAACCTTGAAGAATATTGCCTAGTACGACTCCCAACAAAAACGCAATCATTATACTCGAAGTACTATAAACCACATCCCAAGTTTTGCGCCACCACACCATTTCCTCTGCACTTCTAAACTTGATAGCAGCAGCACGAAGCACATTAAAAAACAAGAAAATCATAAACGGAACATACATTGCAGAAAGCATAGTTGCATACATTACTGGGAAACCTGCGAATAACGCGCCACCACCAATAACCAACCAAACCTGATTGGCATCCCAAACTGGACCAATGGCATTGATAGCAATACGACGACTCAAATCTTTTCTAAAAAACAAATGCCAAGCACCTGCACCAAAATCAAATCCTTCTAAAATTGCATAACCTGAGAACAAGAGTCCAATCACTAAATACCAAAGTGTGGGATAATCTATGCCTAAAAAATACTCCATATTTATAAAGTTGTGGATAAGTAAATCAGTTTAAAACAGCGTCTGACGAATCATAGGGGCCGTGTTTTACTTTTTTATTGACAGAATAAAGGAATAAAACCAAAAGTAAAGAATAGACTAGCGTAAAAAGCACCAATGAAAATACAATTTGATTAGCCGAAACTTCTTGAGAGAAAGCTTGACTCGTTCTTAACTGACCATATACCACCCAAGGTTGTCTGCCCATTTCGGCTGTAAACCATCCTACCTGATTGGCTATTTGAGGCAGTAGTACAGAATAGGAGAAAATAGTCAATAGCCATTTGGTCTCGAATAATTTTCCTTTGAACCACAGGAAACTGGCATAAAAAGTAAGCGCAATCAAAAACAAACCAATAGCCACCATAATATGGTAAAATTGAAACACTGCATTGATTTGGCTAGGACGGTCTTGTTCTGGAAAGTCATTCAAACCTTTGATAGGCGCTTTAAAATCCTGATAAACCAAGAACGATAAGCCACCCGGAATACCTATGCCTGTTACGGTTTGGTCTTTTTTATTCACCCAACCCATAAGGTATAAATCTGCGGGAGCATTTTTTTCAAAATGACCTTCCATCGCTGCTAATTTTGCTGGCTGATTCACGGCCACTCCATCAGCAGAG
>CAUPCW010000087.1:0-14532 GCA_963509895.1 uncultured Flavobacterium sp. | reverse complement strand
TTTGATGGTGCAAATTGAATTTTTTTTTAGACGTTTGGTGTTAAAAAATGGTTAAAAGTTCGGAAGATTCCCGAATTTTAAGTAAGAATTATGATACTATCTATTAAATTTTAAGAACTTTGAAAAAATTACTTTATTTCCGAAGTTAAATTACATTTTAATCACATTTTAAGCATGGCTAAATCTTCATTATCCCCTATTATTGCTGGTGCGATGAATTGGGGCGTTTGGGACAAAAATCTCAAAACAAAAGAGATGGAAAATCTCATTCACATCTGTTTTGAAAACAAAATAACCACTTTTGACCACGCCGATATTTATGGCAGTTATACCACTGAAGCTCAGTTTGGAAAAGCACTTTCGAATTCAAAAATTAAAAGAGAGCAAATTCAATTGATTTCGAAATGTGGCATTCAAATGCTGGCCGAAAAAAGAAACAACACCATTAAGCATTATAATTATTCGAAAGACTATATTATATGGTCTGTAGAAAATTCTTTGAAAAACCTAAAGACAGACTACCTTGATGTATTTTTATTGCACCGACCAAGTCCTTTAATGCAAGCCGACGAAATTGCTGAAGCGGTTGAGAAATTAAAATCTGAGGGAAAAATCATTGATTTTGGGGTGTCGAATTTCACCAGCTCACAAACGGAATTGATTCGACAAAAAACTCCGATTTCGTTTAACCAAATTCAATTTTCGGCTACGGAGTATCAGCCGATGCTTGACGGAAGTTTGGATTATATGCAATTGCATCAAATTCGTCCGTTGTCTTGGAATCCGCTAGGAAGTGTTTTTCGTCAAGAAAATATGCAAACTTTCCGCTTGCGTAAACTATTGGCAACGCTAGTTTCTACATATGAAATTGGTGCCGATACGATTTTATTGGCTTGGATTTTAAAACATCCTGCTCATATTATTCCAATTGCTGGTACTGTAAATGTGGCTCGTATTCAGTCGTTGATGAAAGCTACTGAATTACAATTGTCGCAAGAAGATTGGTTTGCGATTTGGACCGAAAGTATGGGTAACGAAGTACCTTAGTCAATGTCCTTAAGTTAAGGATTTGATTGCTGATTTTTGATTTTTGATTAACGATATTTGATTGCTGATGTTTAAGATACTGAAAATCATTTATTTTTTACTCACCTGCCCAAAAATCTAAAATGCTTCGCCAGTTCGCTAACGCTCGGGTCAAGAATCGTTAATCTAAAATCTCTTAACGTAGTGACGTTGGTAACTTAGTGTTAGTATAAATGATTCCAAAAAGGTAATTTGTTGCCTTTTAACCCCGATAGGAGCGGCATCCTTTTTTTATAAACCTGACAGGTTTTAACACCTGTCAGGTTTATAAAAAAAGATATAGCGGATAGCGGGACTTTGCCTCCTGATGATTCCCTTTGTTACTGTTCCTGAAAATTCTAAAACTCTTATCTCATTAAATTTTATGATAAAAACTGCCTTAATCACTGGTGCTACTAGCGGTATCGGAAAAGCAACCGCCACATTACTCGCTCAAAACAACTTTAAAATTGTGCTTTGTGGCCGAAGAAAAGACCGATTGGAAGCCTTGGAAAAAGAACTGAGTGCCTTTACAGCTGTTCACCATTTGTGTTTTGATGTTCGCGATAAAAAAGCGGTTTTTGAAAGCATTGCGTCTTTGCCCGAAGCCTTTGCGGATATTGACATTTTGGTAAATAATGCTGGAAACGCCCACGGTCTTGATTCCATCCAAAATGGGGATATGGACGATTGGGACGCTATGATAGATATCAACGTCAAAGGATTGCTGTATGTTTCTAAAGCGATTATTCCAAAAATGATTGCTAAAGAATCTGGACATATCATTAACATTGGTTCGATTGCGGGGAAGGAAGTGTACCCGAATGGCAATGTGTATTGCGCTTCAAAATATGCGGTAGATGCGCTCAATCAGAGTATGCGAATCGATTTGAATCCATACGGAATCCGTGTTGGGGGTATTCATCCCGGAATGGTTGATACGGAGTTTAGCGAAGTGCGTTTTAAAGGCGATACCGAACGTGCTGCTACTGTGTACAAAGGATTAACGCCTTTGAAACCTGAGGATATTGCGGATATTATTCACTTTGTGGTGACACGACCTTATCACGTCAACATTGCTGACTTGATTGTGTATCCAACGGCTCAGGCTTCGCCAACTATTGTAAAAAGGAATTAACCTTTTATCACCACATAGAAACGTAGAATTCATAGTTTTTAAAAGTATGCAATAGCCGTTTTACTTTTCACATAGTAGTCATTCTATGTGTGAAATAGTACTATTTCTAACCCGTTGAGTGAAATTGTTTTATATGACAATTATCCGTAACTCCTAGCTAGACTCAAAATGTTGAGAATATACTTTGCGTCTCTGCGACTTTGCGTGAAATTTGTCTCGCTAAGACGCAAAGACGCTAAAAATGGATTAAGTATCTAAATAGCTCATTAAAGAATGAATGTATTATATGAAATAGTATCGATCTGATAGTTGAAGTATATATATTTTTTTAAAAGCTAGATAGTTCTTTTTCTTTATTTTACTATCAAAAAAGTGTACTTTTAAGACCCTAAAGTCTATGTAAGACAACCTTAGTTATGATTAATAAACGCTTGCTTATTAAGAACCTATTGGCTCATAATGATGAGAGCAGTTTTTATGACAAAAAGCGACAATTGAATTTGCATTCTAGGGAAGGAAAAGCCAAGTTTTTGAAACACATTTGCGCCTTATCCAACTCCAATCCTACCAATAATTCATACATAGTCGTAGGTGTAGAAGACCAAGACAATGCCATTGTAGGCGATGATTTTTTTGACGACAGTCGGATTCAGAATTTAGTGAATGCCTTTCTAGAAAATCCGCCTCAGATTCAGTATGAAAATGTGCCCTTCCCCAATTTACCTAAAGACAAAGTAATTGGTTTAGTAACCATAAAACCCAATCCGAAGACCTCTTTCTTCAAAAAAGGAATTCATACGATACTTACCAATAGCCTTTTTATCCGTAGAGGCAGCAATACACTTCCGGTGGAAGGCGAAATAGAACGCAATCATCAAAACACCGAAACGGTTATTGGGATTGAAAACAATTCACGCAACAGCATCGCCTATACACTTGATGGTGTGATTGATTTTATGAATTTTCGTCATAAAGATATGTCTCCCAAATACAAAGTCTTCAAAGAGTTGTTCGTGATTTGCTGGGCGGGAATAGCCAAACAATACAAAGGAAAAACGTATTTATCTAGAGTAGACATAGCTCTTATTAACGAACAAATCAAGCTGTTTTACTCCGCTCAAGATGTGGTAGAAATTACTTTTGACGAGGATACCTTTACCATTATTGAGTATGTGCCTTTGGGATTGAATGACAAAACCAGTTATTACCCTTTGGAAAAACAAACCTTGCGTTTTCACGATAATGGCTATTACAAAATCGATAGGGATTTTCTGTTTGAACCACCGGAATTCAACACCAAAATGTTGTATCACATTTATAATGCAAATGGTGCTTTATTGAACAAACTTCAAAAAGGACAATTGCTAAACGATAGAGAATTAAAAGACTTAGAAAATCTACCTTCTACTTTGATGATTTGCTACCTCAACGGATTTGAAGAGGCCAAACAGAAATTAATTGATGCCAAAGCGGTTCTTAAACCTTATCCACAAGTGTATTTGTCATTCAAAGAAGCGCTAAGAATTTTGAGAAAAATGAAGTATGATGGGCAATCAGCAGCTAATTAAACCTAACGCGTCACTTCTTCAATCAAATAAAAAATAGAGGTAAACGACATTCCGCTAATTTTCTCTAAACCAATTTCACACGTTCTACTGGTGGAATATCCAGTGGTGCAATGGGTTGGAATTTGCTGTTTCAAGTCTTTAAGTCCGTGTTCGTTCAATGCTGGAACCAAAAAACCGCGATCGCCCGCGAAGCCACAACAATTGCTGTCAATCATCGTCACTTGCTCCGCACAATGTTGCGCCAAAGCCCATAATTGGTCCATTTTTCCAATTTTTTTAACCGAACAAACAGGGAAAATAGTCACTGCTTCCTTTTTCTTTTTTACAGTTAATTTGGGCAACACAAAGTCCAACATAAAGGCAACGGGGTCTACTATCTTCAAACCACTGGTGAATTCTTCTTTGGAATGGTAAAAACAAGGACTCATATCGTATAAAATAGGATACTTTCCATTCTCTGAAACATGAAGTAAATCGGTTTCTAAAAGTTGGGATTGCTTATGATTCACGGCAACAAAACCTTTGCTCGAAAAAGGCATTCCACAACAATGCGCATCCAATTCTTTTGGATAAATAATGGTGTAGCCCGCCCGCACCAACAACTGATGCGTCAGTGCTGTGAGTTGTAAGTCTTCTTCTTTTTGAAATTCGTTTTTTCCCATTGCACGATTGATGCAGGAAGGGAAATACACTACTTTTAAATCAGCCATACTTTATTTTGCTTTACCGCAAATTTAGAATTAATCTTTTGTAACTACTCAGCTTATCTTGCTTTCAATTGGCTCCAGCTTTAGCTGGAGTTATAGGGATCTATTGTATTGACTTTAGCCAAATAAAAGCAGCTAATTTTGGCTAAAGCCTTTAAACTTTCAAATTTTACTCCTCCAACTAAAGTTGGAGGCAATTAATGTTCAAAAAATACCTGAATAGTTACATTTTTTTTAATTTCTCTTTTGCTTTATAAACAATTTGCGAATTCTATCTAACTTTGTCAAATTCCAATCGCTTTCTTTTATTCTTCGGTTATTCTTCCACTTTTATTTTACTTGCTCCTTTTGGAATTTGAGGCATCCATTTAGGGATATTGCCTCTCGAAATCCAATGCATTCCACTAGAAATAGATGACATAAAGCTCGTCCCAAAAACCGAGTGAAAAAACGACACTACTTTTAATCCCGATCGCATCATAGCGGTGGTACTTACCATATTGGAACCAATGTAGTTCGCCACTTTCTTTTGCGTATCCGTTATAGCATCGGCACGCCAATGTTTGACAAACTTGCCCGTATCAATATGAACCGGACACGCCAAAGCACACAAACCATCCGTTGCGCAAGTTTCATCCAATTGATAGGTAACATCTTTTCGAATGGCTGCCAATCGTTGCGGGTCGTCATTAGTGGCTTCTAATCGACTGATTTCTCTAGCAATAACAATGCGTTGTCTGGGAGAAAGCGTCAATCCTTCGGAAACACAATGCGGTTCACAGAATCCACATTCCATACATTTATCAATGATAGCATGAGATTCTGGTAAAGGTTTTAAGTTTTTCAGATGTGCCTTTGGATCAGGATTAATCAAAACATCGGGATTGATTTGATTCTTAGGATCAAAGATCTTCTTAATGCGTTTCATAATATCATAAGCCGCTGCTCCCCATTCTTTTTCCACAAAAGGCGCCATATTACGACCCGTTCCGTGTTCCGCCTTCAAAGAGCCTCCAAATTGATCCACGACAATTATCGCCAATTCGTCCATTAAATCTTCATAGCGTTGCACTTCCTTCGGATTTGAGAAATCTTGCGAAAACACAAAATGTAAATTCCCTTCTAGCGCATGTCCAAACAAAACCGCATCATCGTATTCGTATTTTTTAAATAGGGCTTTCAAAGCCACACAAGCTTCGGCCAATTGCAGTAACGGAAAAGCCACGTCTTCAATAATCACCGTGGTTCCAGTTTTTCGCAAACCGCCTACCGTGGGCAACAAACCTTTTCTTGCCTTCCAATTAAAATAATATTGTTTGGGATCTGATGTGAATTCATAATCCGTGTAAGTTGGAATCGAACTAATTTGCTCACGAACCTGTTGTTGCTTGATTTTCAAAACATCAAGATTATTATCTCTACATTCTACCAATAAGGCACAAGCATCTTCGTGTAAGGTTTTAAAATAATCAGGGGCTTCGGGATTATTTTCTACCGAGCGAATGGAATCTCTGTCTAGCAATTCTACGGCAGCAACAGGACTTGATTGCAACAAAATCGTTGCGTTACAAGCATCCTGAATCGAATTGAAAATCAACAACGAGCAAGATTTATGCTTTTCGTCTACGACCGTCTTGAAAGTCACATTCGAAATAAACGCCAAAGTCCCTTCAGAACCCACCATCAAATGCTTGATTATTTCAATAGGGTCTTCATAATCCACCAAAGCATTGATGCTGTAGCCTGTGGTATTTTTGATTTTAAATTTCTGACGAATGCGTTCCTCCAAAGCCGGATTCGCAACAATCGTATGTCGCAAGTCTTTAATTTCCTTAATTAAATGCGCCTGAGTTTCATAAAACGAAGCCACACTTTCCGCATCGGCTGTGTCTAGGACTGTCCCGTCGTGCAAAATCATTCGAATATCTGCAATGGTTTTATAGGAATTCTGCGCCGTTCCGCAGCACATTCCGCTGGCGTTGTTGGCCACAATTCCGCCAATCATCGCCGTACCAATAGAAGCAGGGTCGGGACCAATTTTTAGTCCGTGTGGCGCCAAAAAAGTATTCGCTCTAGCGCCTACAATTCCGGGTTCTAGTTTTATCTTTTGCTTATCATCCAATAATTCATAGTGCTTCCAGCCATGCGTCGCCACGACCAAAACCGAATCCGTTATCGCTTGTCCCGACAAACTCGTTCCAGCCGCTCGAAACGTCAAAGCAATATTCAAGGCATTTGCCGCTTTGATAATCGCCACCACTTCGGCTTCAGAATGTACCAAAAGCACCATCTTCGGAATCAACCGATAAAAACTCGCATCCGTTCCATACGCCAAGGTTTGCAAAGGATTCGTCAATAGGCGCTCCGAGTCGAGCACAGCTGCTATTTGATCTTTAAACTTTTGATAAGAAGGAGATAATGACATTGATTTGTGTAATAAAAATGTAAATTTAAACAATAGCGACCATTAATTACACCCCAAGTCGTAGCATTATTTTGAGGAGCAGCACTTCTTTGCGCACCAGACGAGTTGTCCCGCTTTTCGTTATAACCTTATGCCCCGAACCCCGGGCCATAAGGATTTCCACTACAATCGGGGCTAGGTGAGAGCTTTTTGTTTTCAAAAAAAAACAGCAGGAGCGTCGTTATTGCGTGGAGGTTATAGTTTGTATACAAATGATTAAAGGGAACCATCTTGACGCTTACACAAGCGTAGACTCTTCAAAAACATTCAATTATTCCTACAAAACATGATCTAACTATTTATTTTATAGTAGTTTATAATCAAATACTAAAACACCTACACCGTTTTGAAAACCTTTCAGGAGTAGTGGGATTTTAGCAACCCTGTCAGAGTTTTGAACTCTGACAGAGTTAAAGGGTTTTATCTAGAGGTATGCTATGTGTTATGAAAACAATACGTCTCGATTAGCCCCGGGAGGAACGGCATCCTTTGCTGACGGGGTTCGGCAGCAAAGATACAGCGGATCACGGGAGGAGTCGTGTGGTAAAGACCTTTCGTGTGCTCCAAATGCTATGACCAATACTGCTTTTTTGGAGTCTAGTCGACTCATATTTTTTTTCAGAAGGATGCTTTTCGTGGCAGTAATAACTTGACTTTTTTGTTCCACCGTAACTATTGTGATCGAATAAATTAAAGCGTAGTTTTGTGAGGACATCAATAGATTCAGAACGATGAAATCGCCATTAACAATAGCTTTGTTGCAAACAAACAGCTATAAATAAAAGGCGTAACAAATAACTTTTACATATATGAAACCAAAGGTAACCATTATTGGCGCAGGAATTTCGGGGCTTTCGGCGGCTTTGCATTTGCATCGTCAAGGATTTTCAGTAAAAATTATAGAGGCTAGTGATCGACCCGGCGGACGCATCAAGACGGATATGGTGGAGGGATTTAGGCTCGATCGTGGGTTTCAAGTCTTGCTTACTTCTTATCCAGAGGCTCAAAGTCTTTTGAATTATGAGGCGTTGCAGCTCAAAACTTTTTTGCCGGGCGCTACTGTTTTGTATGACGGCGGTCAATTTGACCTTGCAGATCCGTTCCGTAGACCGTCGGCTTTTTTGGCAACGGTTTTGGCTCCTGTGGGTTCGTTAAAGGATAAAATCAACACTTTTGTATTGAAGCAAAAATTGCTAGGCAAATCCATTCAGAAGATTTTTTCGCAAGAGCAACAATCCAGCTTGGCGCAACTTTCGGACTATGGTTTCAGTGCCAAAATGATCAATCGTTTTTACAAACCATTTTTCTCTGGGATTTTTCTAGAAAACGAACTTTCGACACCCAACCGAATGTTTGATTTTGTAATGAAAATGTTTTCCGAAGGCGATGCGGCTATTCCGGCTTTGGGTATGGAGGAAATTTCAAAACAATTGGCGGGTCAATTGCCTTCGGACGCTTTTATGTTTCATACCAATGTCGCTGCTATTCAAGATACTACAATCGTGACCAGTGAAGGTTTGGAAATCACTTCGGATGTTATTGTGATTGCGACTGAGGCCAATGCCTTGCTTTCGAAACATAAAGAAAATGCAATTACAGAACATCATTCGGTAACCAATGTCTATTTTCAAACAACGGTAGCGCCTTCTGATCAAGCGGTGGTTATTTTGAATGCTTCTGAAAACAAACAATGGGTGAATAACCTCACGGTGATGACCAACATAAGTAAAGCCTATGCTCCCGCGGGGAAGGTTTTGATTTCGGTGTCTTGCAATGATGCTTATCATCTTAGCGATACCGAATGGTCTCAAAACATCAAAGCAGAATTGCGACCTTGGTTTGGAAATCAAGTCGAAAATTGGTCGCATTTGAAAACCTATACCATTGCGTATGCGTTACCCAAGTTATCGGTACTCCAAGATGAGGTTTCGGAATCGGAACTGAAATTGGCTCCTAATCTTTACTGTTGTGGGGATCATTTGCTAAACGGTTCTATCAATGCCGCAATGAAATCCGGTCGATTGGTAGCGACTTTAATTGCTTCGGAATACGGTAAAAAGTAATTTTCTGTTACAAAAACCAATTTAAAGCTTTCATTTTCAAAATAATGTAACAAATCGTTACTAAAGCATACCAATACCAATAATTAAATAACCATTAGATTAGCCTTACTCAAAAAAACACTTTATGAAAAACATCAAACTATCGCTTTTGGCGGCCACATTGATTTTGGCTTCTTGCGATAAAAAACCAGAGCTGGTTTCGGGAATACTCCAAAAAAATATGGATACGTTAGTGAAACCGGGAGACAATTTTGCTGCTTATGTCAACGGAACTTGGGTCAAAAACACCAAAATTCCTGCCGATAAATCCAATTATGGTGCGGGTTATATGCTGTACGAACAAGCTCAAAAAGACGTAAAAGCGATTATCGAGGAAGCTTCCAAAGGGAGTTTTTCTGAAGGATCGGATGAGCAAAAAATCGGTGATTTCTACAATTCATTTTTGAACCGAAAAGACCGAGACGCTAAAGGAATTACTCCACTTCAACCCGAATTAAAAGCCATAGATGCAATTGCTACGTATTCGGATTTGGCGGCTTATTTTGGGGAAGCCAATAGAACGGGGCTTTCTGTGCCGTTTTCGATTGCAGTTACCGAGGATTTTAAGGATCCAAAACAATACACTTTGATGACTTGGCAAGGTGGCTTGGGCTTACCAGAACGCGAATATTATCTTCAAAGCGATGCCAAAACAGCGGATATTCGTAAAAAATATGTGACGCATATCGAGAAAATGTTACAATTAGGAGGTATTGCTACTCCAACAGAAAATGCATCAAAAATTATGGCTTTGGAAACGGCTATCGCTAAAATCCAAATGACCAAAGAAGAAACAAGAAATACCGCAGCTTTGTACAACAAATACGCCATCAAAGACTTGAAAACAGTGATGCCAGATTTTGATTGGTCGGCTATGCTCAAAAAAGCGGGAATGGATAAAGAAAAAAGCCTTGTGTTATCGCAAGTGGCGTATACTAAAAACTTGAACGGCTTAATCAAAAATACACCTTTAGATACTTGGAAAGTCTATTTGAAATGGGGATTGATCAATAAGAGCGCGAGTAGTTTGACCACTGCTTTGGATAAAGAAGATTTTGAGTTCTATGACAAAGTTTTATACGGTACGCCAGAACAAGAAGAGGATTGGAAAAGAGCCGTGAATGCCGTAAATGGTGGTTTGGGCGAAATCATAGGGAAAGTGTATGTGAAAAAACATTTTACGCCTGAAGCCAAAGAGCGTATGACCGAATTGGTGAAAAACTTGTTGAAAGCCTATGCCGAAAGCATTAAAAATTTGGATTGGATGAGTGCCAAAACCAAAAAAGAAGCCTTGGCTAAAGTGGATAAATTTATGATCAAAATTGGCTATCCAGACCAATGGAAAGATTATGCTGCTATGAAAGTAGTGAAGAATGATTTGTACGGCAACCGTGCCAGAGCAAAAGCCTTTGAATACAACAGAATGATTGCCAAATTAGGCAAGCCTGTAGACAGAACCGAGTGGGGAATGACACCACAAACGGTAAACGCTTACTACAACCCAACGCTGAACGAGATTGTATTCCCCGCGGCTATTTTGCAAGCGCCTTTCTTTAATTTAGAAGCTGATGATGCCGTAAATTATGGTGGAATTGGAGCTGTAATTGGTCACGAAATTGGTCACGGATTTGACGACCAAGGAAGCACTTTTGACGGAGATGGCGTAATGAAAAACTGGTGGACGCCAGCTGATTTGGCCGCATTCAAAGCCAAAACCAATGCTTTGGTAGCACAATACAATACCTTCAAAGTGTTTCCAGATTTGAATGTCAACGGAGCGTTTACTTTGGGAGAAAATATTGGAGATTTGGGTGGATTAACCATTGCCTTAAAAGCCTACAAAATGTCGCTAAACGGCAAGGAAGCTCCAGTGATGGATGGTTTCACTGGTGTTCAACGTGTGTTTTTGGGTTGGGGACAAGTGTGGTTGGAGAAATCGCGTGAAGCATCTTTGCGTAATCAAATCGCCACGGATCCGCATTCACCAGCTAAATTCAGAGTAAACGGTGTGGTGCGCAACATACCAGAATTCTACGAAGCGTTTAAGGTACAACCTAAAGATTCCTTGTATTTAGCACCAGAAAAGCGTGTTAAAATTTGGTAATCGAAAGAAGCAAAAAAGCAAAAAGCCCAACGTGTGTTGGGCTTTTTTTGTAGTCAATATTTATTACATTCTTTTTTTTCTTTTGCAATGATATCGTCTATAAACTCATTTACTAGTTGTTCTTTAAATAGTTGATACATCTTTCTGTCTTGATTCGCGCACTCAGCGCATTCGTATTTGAGCTGCTGATAGTAAAGGCGAGCTTCATCGTTTTTTCTTAGATAGTTCCGACTTAAAATATGTCTTTCGAGCGCTTTACTTTCAGCTGAACACACATAAAGATGGTGTTTTAGGCTGTCTAGAATTGGATGTGTTGTATCTTGATTTCTTTTGAAAACCTCACGATGTTCAATACCTTGGTTGCCATTGTGGTAATACCCTATTGTTTCTAATCTCGATTGTATGAATTCCAAATCGTTGAGGTCGTTATAAATAATATCAATATCGATAATGGGTTTTGCATCTAAGTTTGGAACAGCTGTGCTACCGATATGTGCTATCTCATATTGGTTTTTTCCCAACACTTGTTCAATTTCTCTTTTTATCGCTTCGAAATGGTTAATCCATATAGGGTTGTATTTTTCAAGTACCATATTGCTTGTGAATTTAAAGCGTTCCAATAGGAATTCTTTGGGAAGTTAGCAAAAAACACGCTATCGTACAAAAGAGACTTTTTTATAAATCTGAGCAATCGGGGTGTTAAAATTTGGTAAATAAAATAGTCAAGAAAGCAAAAAGCCCAACAAACGTTGAGCTTTTGTGGTTTTATCTTTTGAGACGTTTAAGCAACTTTTATAGTATCGAGATAATACCTTTAACAACCATCATTTTTGCTCAAATCACGTTCAAAAAGCACTTTATTGTCGTGCTCAATATAGTCGCTCGATAAAATCAAATGGGGATGATTATCAGAAAGTCCGGCGCTGCGACTTTTGATAGTTATTTTATCGTTGACTTTTAGGTCTTTTAATAGCTCAAATTCTTTAGGAATGAATTGCATCATATATCGTTCGCTATTAATTTCCACAATAAGCCATTTGGGTCCCGAATTATTTGTACTTGGACGCTGATAATTAATACAAGTAACCACGGCTTCCATTTTGCTGAAAGCTTTTAAAGAAGGCTTTATTTTATCATAACTAGCCTGTACTTTTTTCCCTAATGGAGAAACTTTCCAAGCAGTATACCGTTTGCCGTCAGAAGAAGCCTCCCATTTTTTTCTTGCTTTTTCATTGGCTTTTTTGTCAGCAATCGAGCTTGGTTTCTTGGGGGAATTGTTTTCATTTTTCATTTCATAATTAGCCAATACTACTCCGCTTAGTAAAGTCAGGGCTAAGGTCAATAAATAGATGGTTTTTTTCATAGCGTTGCCGTTTTTTAAAATTGATACTGCGAATGTATTTGAATATTTTAAGGCTGAAGCAATTGGGATTGTAAATAAAAATGTAAACTTTGTAAATATAAACTTGACACTATGCAATTTACACAATATCTCCTTTCCAGAAAACGCAACTACCTCTTCGGATGGATGGGCATCTTACTCCTTGTGGTAATCTGCGTTGGGTTCAGCTTTGGGGATAATGACAACTATGCTAGTTCTAAAAGAGAAATATTACTGCGTCGCATAGGACACGACATACTCTTGCAGTCTGGCGACAGTACTTCAAGAGTGCTTCCCATCAAAAAGATAGCCGAAAACGAGTATCAAATCACCTTTGAGAGTGCGTTTAGTTTTCAGCCCGATGCCCTGGTGAAAACAACGCAGCGTTGGTTAGCCAAAGACCCGCTCGCCAACGATTATGTGGTTAGCGTGCTTAACTGCGCCAACTCGACTGTCGCTTATGGATACGCCATTTCCAAAAATAAAAAAGACGATATTGTAGCCTGTATAGGAAGAAAGCAACCTGTATCTTGTTATACCATCAACATTACCTTTAAACCCAATGGCTTCGCAACAAACTATACTTACATTTTAGGTGGTTTGTCATTTTTTGCCTTGCTTGGTTTTGTTTTTTTGAAGCCCGTTAAACCAAAGAATACGGTAGTTAAAACGGAGGATACCAAGCTATTTACTTTTGGTTCGGTAGTGTTTGATGCGCAGCAACGTCAACTGCAAATCAACGAAACAACCGAAGTCCTGACCGCAACCGAAACACGTCTGTTGTGCATTTTTGCGGCAGCTCCTAACGAAACCATTGCCCGAAGCCGTTTGCAAAAAGAAATTTGGGAAGATGAAGGTGTTATAGTCGGCCGTAGTCTAGATATGTTCATCTCAAAACTTAGAAAAAAATTAGAGCTGGATCCAAAGACTAACATCGTAGTGGTACGCGGCAAAGGATACAAGCTGGAAGTAATCACTTAAGGAAAACTAGCGCGGTCGATAAATGTGTATTCGAATGACCGCATTCGTGCCAATAGTGTTTCTTTTTTTAGGAGCAGCACATTTTTGCGTACCACACGAGTTGTCCCGCTTTCCGTTTCACCCGAGCGATAGCGAACTGACGAAGTAATCTTATGCCCCGAAACCCGGGCCATAAGGATTTCCACTACAATCGGGGCTCAGGATAACATTGTCTCTTTTTGTAAACATTTCTTTAACTTTCCTGCACAAAAAAACGAAGCACTAGGCCTCGTTTTCATATTATTTCTGGAATGTATTCTTAATTTTTCAAGTCCTTAATGACTTTAAAGGCCACATCTACTTCATCTTCGCTAACCAAAATAGTAAACTCATTCGAAGTCGAAATCACCTCATTGATAATGATTCCTTCCCAAGCCAAACGCTGGAAAATGAAGTAATAAATACCTGGAACCACTATATTTTCTTTTGGCAATTTAACCGTAATCGAAGCTAAATTTTCTAATTTCTGAATCAATTTCTCACTAGAAAAATGTTTTTCAACCAAGTGATTCACGCTATTACTTACTACAATGTTAATCTCATTAACGCCACGTGAAGAAGTATAGAAAATATCCGAAAACGTATTAATATCAGTAATCAAATCGGCTTGCTTGTTCAAAACAGTGTCAGAAACCGCAAAAGTGTAATCCGTCAACTCCGAGCGTACGGTAATTTCACCAATATTTTTGATTACTTTATTGATTTTATGATTCAATTTGAAATCCAATTCTTCTGTTAATCGTTTCAAAGCCATCACCACAGCACCTTGTTTTACCTCTTTACCAAATTCACTTTCTAATTCGGTCATAATATTCCGAGATAATGAAGTCAAGTTGATAATGCCCAAAGAAAGAGCGTTCAATAAAAAAGGTTTGGTTTTGATGTAATTTTCAACAATTGAAGAAACAGTTTTCATAACAAATACATTTTTAATTTTTTTAGAGAAAGATTAGATTTAACTGACAAAATGTGTTAAATCTCTT
>CAUPCW010000086.1:0-14569 GCA_963509895.1 uncultured Flavobacterium sp. | reverse complement strand
TTTTTTCATTTTCATATGAATAAAACCTACTTCGAAAATCTATTGAACTTGACTACAGAAGCCTTGTACAACAATTATATCAAGACGAACTTGACTAAGCATATACAACAAACAATTAAAGCCCTTTTGATTTATGAAAATTAGCCCACTATTTGTCTTTGGGATTATGTGTTGGGGAACTTCGACGGTGACCGCTCAAGAAAAAACACATCTTAAGCTAGAAGATGCTGTACAATTAGCATGGACCAAGAGTAACGAAATATCCCTTGCTACCTCAAAAGTAGCGACCAAAAAATACGAGCTGCAAGCCAGTAAAAACAATCAATATCCTGATCTAAAACTCTCAGGTCAATTCCAGCATCTAACTAGTGCCACAATTGATATGAAATCGAGTTCAAGTGGAAACAGCTTAGTAGCTGGTCCGGTAGATCGTTTACTATTAGGCCAAGTCACGGCCAGCGTTCCTGTTTTTGCAGGTTTCAAAATTCAAAATAATATTGCCTTGCATGACAATCTTTATTTAGCCGAAACTGCCAACGCAGTTCAATCCAAAGAAGAGATTGCGCTAAAAGTCGTTAATTATTATGCTAGCTTGTACAAAGCACAAAAGACAATCGAAATTCTCAAAGAAAATCAAAAGCGTGCCAAACAACGTGTAGTTGATTTTATCGATTTAGAAAAAAACGGTATTATTCCACGTAATGATTTATTAAAATCGCAATTGCAAGTTTCTAAAATACAATTGGCAATAGACGAAGCGGCTAACAATTTGAATATCGTAAACTTTTATTTGGTCAACCTCCTAAAATTGGATACGAATACTCAAATTGAAATCAAAGAAAGCGATTTTGTAAATTTTCAAATGAACAATATCCCTTCAAATGAGACTCCAGCATTAGAAAATAGAAAAGATTTAGAAGCTCTTCGTTTTCAAGCAAAAGCCAGCCAATCGAATATCAAAATTGCTAGAAGTGCTTATTTCCCATCTATAGCCATATTGGGAGGGTACACCGCACTTGAATTACACAATGTGGTTAGTGTACAAAATGCCATGAACATTGGTGTTGGTATTTCTTATGACTTTACTAGTTTACTCAAAAATGATGTTTTGGTTAAAGTTGCAGAAAGCAAGGCCATAGAAGTACAAAACGCTGAAGCTATTTTGACAGATTACATCAAAGTACAGGTGCAAAAAGCCATCGAGGATTACCAATTAGCCATCAAACAAGATCTTGTTTATGCAGAAGCTATAGACCAAGCTTCTGAAAATTATCGAATCGTAAAAGACAAATACGATAATGGTCTTTCGAATACCAACGATTTATTGGAAGCCGATGTAGATCAACTAACTGCCAAAATCAATAAAGCCTTAGGAAAAGCTAATATTATTCAAAAATATTACGAATTACTATCCGCAACCGGCCAATTAACCCAAACCTTCAACCCATCAAAAATATAAGTACCAGTCCCATGGAAAAGAAAAAAACAAATATAAAGTTCCTAATTATTACCCTATCATTGTTAGTACTTGGCAGTGCTTATGGCATTTACAAATACAATCATGCTCAATCACATGAAGAAACTGATGATGCTCAAATAGAGAAAAACATGACTCCAATCATTCCAAGAGTCCCTGGTTATATTAGCAAAGTATATGTAAAAGACAATGACTTTGTAAAAAAAGGAGATACTTTGTTTACGATAGATAAAAAAGATTTTCAGGTTAAAATCGAAGAAGCCAAAGCGGCATTGATTGGTGCTGAAGGTGGTTTTGAAGTAGCCAAAGCGGATATTGGAAGTGCTTTAGCAAGTATTTCGGTTTCTGAAGCCAATGTACTTTCTGCAGGAGGCAACATCGAATCGGCAAAAATTAGATTAGGAAGAGCAACAAGTGATTTTGCTCGTTATGAAAACTTATACAAGAATCATACAATTACTAAACAACAATTCGAACAAGCTTTGGCTACCAAACAAGAGGCTGAAAGCCAATTGAGAGTGTTACAACAACAACAACGCGCTAGTTCTTTTCAGCAATCAGTGATTGAAGCTAAATCTAAAGTTTCGAACAAACAGACGGAAGTAGCTGCTGCCAACATCAAAAGAGCTCAAGCCGTTTTAGATGCCGCCAAACTTAATTTAACCTACACTGTTGTTACTGCAGCAATAGATGGTCAAGTGTCTAAAATTGACATTCAACCCGGGCAATTAGTGCAAGCTGGACAATCCTTGTTTTATATTATCAATAACGATGAAGCTTGGGTGGTAGCAAATTTTAAAGAAACACAATTGAATAAAATGGTAATTGGTCAAAAAGTAACGATGAAAGTTGATGCTTACCCAGACTATGAATTTGTAGGGGCTATTACTTCATTTTCTCCAGCTACTGGTTCTAGATTCTCATTATTACCTCCAGACAATGCTACTGGAAACTTTGTAAAAACCATTCAACGTTTGCCTGTAAAAATTAGCTTAAGCAAAACTAATGATGACAATAAAATCAAACTTTTACGTCCAGGGATGAATGTCGAAGTTGATGTTCATTTGAAATAAATAGCTGTTGGTAATTAGTGATTAGTAATTAGTACTTAGCAGGCTGACTATTAAGGACTCTTCGCCACGCACTATTCACTAAGGACTAATTACTAAGGACTAATTACTAAGGACTAATTACTAAGGACTGATCGCTAAGGACTAAAAGCTAATCACTAAAAAAAACTAAGAACTAAAAAAATGGTACAAACAGAAGCGGACGATTTAGTTGAGTACGGTTTTAGACGCGTAATAATTACCATTACTTGTGTGCTATGTGCGATGCTTGAAGTAGTTGACACGACGATTGTCAATGTTGCGCTAAACAATATGCGAGGTAGTTTGGGAGCGACACTTACGGATGTTGCTTGGGTAATTACAGCCTATGCCATTGCCAACGTAATTATCATCCCAATGACCAGTTGGTTGTCGCAACAATTTGGGCGACGCAACTATTTTGCAGTATCCATTATCATATTTACTGTTTCCTCTTTTTTATGCGGGAATGCAACCAATATATGGGAATTGGTGGCTTTTCGTTTCATTCAAGGATTGGGTGGTGGCGCTCTTTTGGTAACTGCACAAACGATTGTTACTGAGAGTTACCCATTAGCCAAACGAGGTATGGCGCAGGCGATTTATGGTATGGGCGTAATCGTAGGGCCAACTTTAGGACCACCATTGGGAGGTTATATTGTTGACCGATTCTCGTGGCCGTTTATCTTTTACATCAATATTCCAATTGGAATTATTGCGGCATTGCTTACGCTTTCGTTTATAAAAAGTCCAAAATACGGCGTTAAATTAAAAGCCAATCAAGTCGATTGGTTAGGGATCTTTTTGCTATCGGCTTTTATTGGTTCCTTACAATTTGTATTGGAACACGGACAACAAGACGATTGGTTCAACAACCCCATAATTATTACTTTGAGTGTTGTTTCTTTCTTTGGATTACTATTTTTTATTTGGCGCGAACTCACCTACGAACATCCTATAGTCAATCTGAGAGTTTTAAAAGACTCCAATTTAAGAATTGGAACCATTATGTGTTTCATTCTAGGTTTTGGTTTATATGGTTCTACATTTATAATTCCTATTTATACCCAATCAATTTTAGGATGGAGTGCTACCGATGCTGGATTGTTATTAATCCCAAGTTCTATAACCACTGGAATTATGATGCCTTTTATTGGTAAAATGATTCAAAAAGGAATTCCACAAACGTATTTGGTTGCCGCAGGATTTTTTGTGTTTTTTGCTTTTACGTATTGGATGCATTTAGTCATCACCCCAGATTCTGGAGAAGAGCACATGTATTGGGCCTTAATTTTGAGAGGTGTCGGATTAGGACTTTTGTTTGTTCCCATCACTACCCTATCGCTTTCTACCTTAACAGGAAAACATATTGGCGAAGGAGCAGCTTTTACAGGAATGATGCGTCAGTTGGGAGGTTCTTTTGGAATTGCTATCATCACCACTTATATCGCTCGTATCAATCAAGAACACCGCGTAAACATGATTGGTTATTTAGACAATACTTCCTTTGAAGTACAACAGCGAGTACACCAACTGCAAATGGGTTTTATGTCTAAAGGATATACCATGAACGAAGCCTTATCAAAAGCCTATAAAACTCTTGAAATGATGGTAACTCAACAAGCCGCAGTACTTACTTTTTCGGATATATTTTTGTATTTGGGGTATTTGTTCTTGTTTTGCATTCCGTTCATTCTTTTAGTTAAAAAAGGAAAAAACAAAATCAATCCCGCCGATGCGATGCATTAACGAAAAAGCCGATTTCTAGTATTGAAATCGGCTTTTGGTTTTATGACTATCCGTGACTAGTACCATTTCACAGAATAAATTAGTTGTTGAATGTTTTTCTCAAATATAATCCTTTCTGATCTTTGCATCTTCGCGACTTTGCGAGCCCAATTTCAAGCAAAGGCGCAGAGATGCAAAGTATATTGTCATTATTTAGACTGTTGGTATGAGTTACGGACAGTAGTATTTGGCTTTATAAATCGGCACAAAAAAGTTTAAAAGATTCAACATTAATAGTATTCTTTTTTTACTTTTCGAGTTAGCGTATAAATAATGGTAAAACTAGCCAATCCTACAACAAACCAAAGACTATACGTTGACGTGTTTTCTAAATAAATAGAAATGCTGTTTGATTTTCCCGTATATCGTTCAATCGCCCAAGCCACTGAAACAATTCCAGCAAATATTCCTCCAAAAATTCGTATCCATTTGTAAATTCTATAAGTGCTTAAAATCAACAACCAAGGCATTACAAGAACTATTACGAATAGTTGCATCATCTCAATTCCAATATTAAAACCTAATAAGCTTAGTATTAATTTATTGGTTTCTAAATTCAAGTCAGTCAATATGGTAGCAAAGGCTAGTCCATGAATTAATCCAAAACTAGAGGCTACATATATTTCTTTATTGGGAAAAATAGGTTTTATCGCGTGGATGGCTGTAATTACAATAGATAAAGCAATACATACTTCAACAAATTTTTCATTAGGGTTAATTAACCCAAAAGAGCCAAATAATTAAGGTTATTGAGTGACCAATAGTAAATGCAGTTGCAATTTTTAGAATTCTGATTAAAGCATATTTTATGCCTCCTGAACGAATCCAATTGTTATGTATTGAAAGTAAGGGAGCTGAAAGAAGCAAAACCAACAAAAAAAGTAAATGATCGGTTCCCTCGCTAATATGCTTCATACCTAAGTTCACCATACTTTTAAATCCATTCCAATTGGAGCCTTTAGCAAGGTTCACCCTAAATGGACTTACTCTAAGTGTATTAATATCCACATTAATAACCCCAATTTCGGTGTTGTCTTCTTCAATTTTACCGTTTTCCCAATCTTGACGGATAATAACTAAGGCACGATGTGTAACAACTTGATGAAGTATGGCATCATAGTGTATGCTAAATTCTCTCAAATTATTGGTCTTCTTGGGGGTAATAACCAATTGAACTATTAACTCTTCATATTTCCCTGTGGCTTCTTGCTCGGTTTTTAACACATTCATTTTTTCAATGCGAACATCCCATTTATCGCCTGAGTTTCCTTGAATACTAAAATGTGACAGAATGTATTTTGACAATTCTCGTTCGTGATTTTTCAATAAATGAGCTGTGTTTATTGTAACATCAAAAGGCACTGCAAATTGCATTTCTTTCAATGGAAGTTGTAACTCACAAAGCATATTCTTTGATTTTACATCAAGTAGCATAACAGAGCTTGGCATTGGATGAGACAAAGCAAAATAACTTGATAAGAGACTAAAAAGGATTATAAATCTTTTCATTATCGAGAGAAAAAAAATCCAATAGCTGCAAATAGCACAGGTATTGGATTTAAAATTGTTATTATTAACTTTTGGTTGTAGCATAATCATTTATTCGATCTCTCCATATAGAGTGATAATGAACTCCACTAACTATAACTCCACCTTGTGCACTGTATTCTATCCAAACGTGTGGCCCTGCAATTCTGAAATAATCACCTCTAGCAGTCATCGCAGATGTTCCGCTGTATAAAATATAAGTGTTATCAATTTCTGAAGTGTAAGTTGCCATAATAGCCGCAGCATTGGTGTCGTCTACATCATTTACATAGGTTTTGATGGCATTCAGAACCAATGTTTTTTGTGTAGAAGTTAATCCACTACAAACCAATCCCGAATTGGTAGTAGGAAAGCTCCAATTGGCATTTGGTCCGCAAACTATATCCGAAAAAGTAGCGCTGGATTTTGCCATAGTCAATTCTGTAGCACTTAATCCTGCTAAAATAGCCACAAATGCATCTCTTTCTTGGTTAATTGGGGAATAAGAAGTTCCGTTTGCTGAGAATGTTGTAGGTTCTACTGCTGCAAAACTTGGGGTCGCAGCAACAAAAGTGCCATTAGAAAAAGTACTTTGAATAGTCTTGTGATGACCTGTAAACATAATCTCAAATGTTCCCGTTGAAGAAGGTGTTCCAAAAAATGCTAAATAATAATTACCCGAACCATAAGTACTACCTCCTCCATTAGCGTACAAATAATCATCTGCCAATAGCAATTGCTGTACCTCATCATATCCTTCGTTTGAAGTAGTTCCACTAATTTGTTTTACAATAGCCTTAGCTAAGGCCACCTGTGTAGTGGTTAAATCACCTAACTTTAAACCTATTCTTGCAGACATTGCCGCGGGTAGATTAGACCACGTTTTAATGTTAGCATAGGTGTAACTTAATTGTAAAGCAGCTTGTTGAGAGGTAGATAAAGAGGCTTTAAATTGGTCGCATAAACATACCAATTTTGCTATTCCTGATAACGATGTACAAGTGCTGGGATCACTTGCCACTACAGCTGAAACTCCTGTTGTCCCTACAGCAGTTGAAGAAGAAGAACTACCACTACTAGTGTTATTAGTACCACTACTAGTGTTGCTACTGTTGTTACTGTCGTTTGTACAAGAGTAGATTAAAAGCCCTATTAATAATACAAAAATGATGAGTGATAACTTTTTTGATTTTTCCATAGCAATTGATTTAAATTAATTTTTGATTTTTTTTAAAGATGCTTTTTAGCTCATCAATTTTTAGGCAGGGCAAACAAATAATTTTACTTGAATTTTGTTTTCTAAGCCTTTTCTATCACTATTGATGAACTATAATCATAAGGAGCATCATTTAAATAATGGGCAAGTATACAACTAATGAAAATCCTTGGGAGATATATGTGGCGAAACCATTTTTTTTGTAGGTCAAAATAGTATTTTTCAGCAAAAAACACTTCTAATTGGTACCAGTTCGATAGTACAATTTGCGAAAAGAAAGTAAATTTTCATTTAAACCAAACCTAATAGAAGATGTTAAAAAACAAGGAAAGGGACATAAAGAGCTATTGTTGAGTAATCAATTAATCTTTTATTGATAGCCTATTAATTATCGATTTTGGGGTGGTTCCTTAACTAAATCTTTCTAATTTTTCAAGAAAATCATTTTCGTAAGTTGTGCCAACGGGTAATGCAATGTCTCCTAATTTAACTACTTTGTTTCTATATGAAGTGATTCTCTTTAAGGAAATTACATTAGAGCGGTGAATTCTACAAAAAATCTTTTGAGGCAATTTTTCTACTATATCCTTAATAGTTATTCGTATCATCAATGGCTTTTGATTTTCAAGATATATTTTAACATAATTGTCTTGCCCTTCTAAATAAAGAATATCTTCAAAAACAACTTTTACTAAACCATAATCGGTTTTAAAATAAATAAAGTTCCCATCATTTTCTTGAGATGTTTTTTTTCTTTCTACAACTCTATCAATCGATGTTTTAAATCGTTCAAAACTAAAAGGCTTTAGCAGATAATCAAATGCCCCTATTTCGTAACTCTCTACAGCATATTCTTTATAAGCAGTTGTAAAGATAACGAGAGCGTCTTGTGGCAAATCTTTATAAAAATCAACACCTGATTTAGCAGGCATATTGATGTCTAAAAAAATTAAATCGATTGGATTGTTTTCTAAAAAATATCTGGCTTCACTAGTTTTTAGAAAGACTTTTTTTAATTCAATAGTATCTAATTTAGAACAAAATACTTCTATTATTTCGAGAGATGGTAACTCATCATCTATTGCAATTGCGCTAATCATCCGAGTAGTATTTTAAGGTTTACTGTGAAGGTTTCTTTGTTTTCAGAGATATGTAATGAATGTTTTTGAGGATAAAAAAGAGCCAATCGCTCTTTTGTGTTTTTAATACCAATATTACTAGACTCTATGTTGTTAGTAGCTACAATTCTATTAAAAACTAACAAATCTAATTCAGTATTGTTTAGCGAGATATTAATATCAATTTCAGATTTTTCATCAGGATTCACGCCATATTTGAAGGCATTCTCTATAAAAGTAAATAAAATGAGAGGGGCTATTTTTTTATTAGAAAAGTGACCGATTGAAGTGAAGTTGATCAATACAGAATTTCTCAATCTCGATTTTTGTAATTCAATATAATTAGTAATGTAATGAATCTCCTTTTCTAATAACACCTCATCTTGATACGAATCTTGGAGTAAATAACGCATAAAATCGGCAAGTATAAGAACAGTTTCCGCAGTTTTGTCTTCTTTTTTGATTGCAGAGGCATAAATACTATTGAGGGTATTGAATAAAAAATGAGGATGAATTTGTAATTTTAGATGAGATAATTCAGTTTGTAGTTTTTCGTTTTTAATTTTTTGATTTTGCAGTTTTTCTCTCCAAAATGTGGAAAAAAAAACACTTCCCAAAAATAAATAGACAAGATGATCTACATCGGAAAAAAAAAGCTGAAACCTTCTAAATACAGTTTCAGAATGGATATGATATTTTGCAGGAAATAGTGGTGCTTTTGTAATATTGGGTCCTAATACTATTGCCGGCAAAAATAAAATTAACACTAATCCCAGCCCAATTGCAAAACCATATAGAACATATTTTTTTTGAAAAAGAAGCTTGGGAATGAGCAGCGAATAATTAATGCAAAAGAAAATTAAAATTAATGCATTACCCAACATGCTGTAGAACATTTCCCTATTATTGCCGAGTTCCGAAAACTCTGTTGGTCTAGAGGGTAGTATAACAGGCAGTAATATAAAACCTACACATATTATAACAAGAAATATTTTATTTTTTTTAGTCATCATCAAACAACTTCATTTAATAAACAGCAATTTATTTTTAAATGTAAATATATCTCATAATGATTGATTTAAAATTAAAATGTTGTAGAATGCTACAATTATGTGGTGAAATTTATAAACTCTACTATGAAATGAATCTTAATGAAAACAAAATCAATCCCGCCGATGCGATGTAGTAACAAAAAAGCCGATTTCTAGTACTGAAATCGGCTTTTTTATGAAATTAATACTTTGAGTAATTTGAAAATTCAACTCAAAGAATTGTCAAACACTTTATTCATTCGATAGCAGTAAATACTTACTGAAGAATAAATACTAATTTAAACGAGTAAGGTGGCTATGGTGTGTACTTTTATTTTTTCATCTTCGATTAAAAAAGTATCTGAACCGAAAGGAATTTCTGCCGTTGATGATTGGCTTGACCAGATAATCTGAGCGACGCAATCACTAATGGTTAAGGATTTTATTTCAAATGTTGCACCCGAAGGAATTAATATAAACATGGCTTCAAACAATTGGCGGATGTTGTTCAATCCTTGAATTTTGCCTTGGTCCGTTAAAATCAAGGATTCTTCTGAGTAATCCAACAATATTTCGTCTAAATTATTTTCGCCAAATGCAGTTAAATGATGCATCAAGACATTTTGGGTAGCTGTTGTTGCTGTATTCATTGTGTTTTAAGTGTTGTTTTTCGTTTGATTTCTTGTGTTAGTACTCCCCTACTATTAAATCGAGCCGTTATCTTCTTTTTTGATAGGTTTTGCTTTAAGTGCTTTTTTGGTAACTTTTAGATCTTTGAAATAGCCAATGGTAGCAATATCAACGTATAAGCCAATACTCCCTTTTTGCGTAGTGCCTAGCATTTTGTCTACGATAAAACTTGAGTATTTCATGTCGTTGATAAACATTTCTGCGGTCTCTCCATTTACTTCAATACGCATTGTAATCCACTCATTCAAAGCCACAGGTGCAGCACCTTCATAGGAACCCGCAGGAAAGTTTTTGCGTAAGGTGTCGAATTTGTAATTGGGATATGAAAAATACTGTACGGCATGATTTCTCGCATATTGATTTTGCGCTCTCCCAACTTTTGGTCTTAGATAAATGGATTCAAAGGCTGTGTCATTTTCGGCTATTCGGTAAAAGAGACCAATAAAACCAGCGGCTGGTTTGTAAGGCGAAGGATTTTGAATTTGGCTATACATTTTCACTTCTATCGTTCCATTTTCAAAATCGTCTAAACCGAGTAATTTGGCATAATGCGGTTCGTCTACCGTAGCTTCTAGTCGGTTTTCATCAAACGGGAGCGCTTTTAAATCCCTTTCTATTTTGAGTACTTTTTTGCCTTGAAAGCTAACAATAGAGCCCGTAACATTGTGTAATTCAAAAACTTGTTTTCCTAGTTTTAGCTGTTGGCTAAAAACAATTTGGGAACATAAAACAATGGCGGCTAATGCAATTACTTTTTTCATATGCTACTAGTATTAGGTTATAAAATTGAAAATATGATAGAGGATTAAGACAAATAAAAATTTGTCTTATCTGGTTTTTGATTCTTTTGTAAATTAAATTTTGGTTTGAGCTTCGCCTACATTGACTGGTTTTCCGATGGCTCCAAATTCGTGTAAATCTCCAAAGACTTCAATACGGATGGATTGATTCAATCCTCCTATTTTTAAGGCTTCGAAACCTGTGTCCTGAAGTAATTGTTCAACCACACAATCAACAGCTGAATCATCGGTAGCATAAAACAATACCGATTTTTCGGGTGATCCAAAAGCTGCATTCGCCAATGAAGCAACTCCTAATGTGCCTAAGGCTTTTACTAAAATTGCACCTTGGGGCAAATTAGCCGCAAGCAACTCTCCTGCTGATTCTTTTTCACCAATAATTTTCTTAAAACCACCCTTATCGTCTGGAGCAATAGGGTTTGAGGGATCGATGATTATTTTCCCTTGAAGTTCTTCTCGGTACTGCTCCAAAAATTCGATTATGGTGTGAAACCAAACCGAAAGTATAATTATGTCAGCATTCTGAATCGCTTCGCGAGTTTCGGCTGGAGTTACCAAGCTTCCTAGTTCTTGCGAAAAGGCTATGGCATCCTCTAACTGACGAGTTGCTACTGTTACGGGTCTATTACTTTTTACTAAATTTTGAGTTATGGTTTTCCCAATGTTTCCTAAACCGATTACGGCTACTTTTGATGCTGTTGTCATACTATTACTTTTTGAATTATGTATAAATTACATCGGCAAAGTTGCATCAAAACAAAGGACCAGACCAATGAACTGCATCAAGAAATAGTATTGATCTAGATTAAGTTTTTCTAGCCTGCTTGTTTCGCAATCGACTCAAAAATTCGGGTGTTATACCTAAAAATGAAGCAATTTGTGTTTGTGGCAATCGGTTGGTAAGATGGGCATAATTATCCTGAAAAGCCACATATCTTTCTTCGGCAGTAGAACTAATGTTTTGCAATAATCGCTTTTGGAGCGACACAAAGCTATTCTCTATTAAGACTCTAAATATACGGTCGAATTTTGGAGCCTTGGTGTAAAGCAACAATAAATTGGCATGGCTAATTTGCAAAACCATAGTATCTTCTAAGGCATCAATATTGAGTTCTGAAGGTTGGAGTTCGTGAAAACTACCAATATTGCTCAGCCACCAATTTTCGGCAGCAAACTGTAAAATATGAGTGTTCCCCTTAGCATCAACTTTATACATTCGCAAGCAACCCCGCACAATAAAATTAAACTGATTACAAACATCGCCTTCTTGTAAAACATACTGTCGTTTGCGATAAAGTCTAGGTTTAAACAAGTCGGTTACCAGTTGCTTTTCTTCATTATTTAAGGGAATTATTTTTTGAAAATAATCTAACAAAGGGGCTATTTGCGAAGGGATGTTCTTATTGTCTTCCATTTTATTCATCTGTGTATTTATACCTAGGACTTTGAAATAGTTTCACCATACAGTATGGATATTTGCCTCTAGTAATTACTTAAACCTTCATTTTGAAGTCAGGTAACTTTTAATTTTATGCGCTTAAATGATGTAAATCTACTAAAAGTCACCTGATCATGACTGATTTCGTTGCTAATTTTAGACAGATAAATGTAATAACTAAGAATACATCTTTATGCATAAAGAGAATAAAGGAAAAGATTTTACAAGTAAACAAATTATAAATCGAAAACTTAAATTAGGCGAAGTTTTAGACCTTTCATTAGCATAAAAAGAAATTAGGCAGCCTTGAGATAAAGAGCTATTTGTTCTTGTTTTGTATTCCTTTTATTCTTTTGGTCAAAAAAGGAAAAAACAAAATCAATCCCGCCGATGCGATGCAGTTACCAAAAAGCCGATTTCTAGTACTGAAATCGGCTTTTTGGTTGTATCTTTTATTCACTTTTAATTCTCGTGGAGTGCAGCATATCAAACTTCCAGCCTTTGTCGGTTAAAATGGCTGTGGCGCTTTCTAGCTAATGCAGTTTTCGAATGATTTTTATCGTCAATAGAAATGGTGGCGTAGTTGTGGTAAGCCACCCAAGCGGTTTCATTGTTCACTTTGACATCAATGATTTCAATTTTGTTTGCTCGTTTTGGGATGGACAAATTGAGTTTGGCTTTATTCAAATAAGTTGCGATGGTATCGTTATTCCAAACTTCGCCGTGTTCCAAAAGCAAGAAATCTTTGGTATAATATTTATCAATGTTTTTAGCTTCTAATTTTGACCAGATTTCATCGAGTGACTCTTGTACTAAACTTTGAAACTGTTTTTTTGTGGTTTTCTATTGCACCTTGAGCGAATGCTATAGTAGTGAAAAATAGCATTAAAAGTAGGGTGTTATGTTTTTTCATTCTTGTTGAGATTACAGTATTGCGCTTTTTTTTACTGGGTTTAGAACTAAATTATGTCCTGTTTTAGTATTTGCAAAATCTAACAAACACAAAAGAAACTTTCCATTAAGCCTAAAACCCAAATTGCTCGTAGTGTTTGTTAGTGTTTTGGGCAGGTTTTGTCTTATCATTGTTACTTTGAATAAACGTTCTTATCATGAAGTTCCATCCATTTGGTTGGGTCTGCAATGTCTGTCCACCCAAATTTACGATATAGCTCGTGTGTGTCTCCTGTGAGTAAAATCCAACGTCTTAAACCTTGTAGACTCGGATAGTTCATAACCGTTTCCATTAACCATTTAGAAAGCCCCAATCCTCTGTATTCTTCTAAAATATATACGTCGCCCAAATAGGCAATCGTTGAAAAATCGGTAATGATTCTTGCAAGGCCAACTTGTTTTTCGCCTTGGTAAACACCAAAGCAGAATGAATTTTCAATAGCAGTTTGCACCTTGTCTTTAGGAATATTTATGCACCAATACGCTTTGGTTGATAAAAATTCGTGAATGGCGTCAAGGTCTAATTTTACCTTGTCGGTTGAAATGCAAAACTCGTCTTTGTATATGTTTATGTCTGTCATAGTTTCTGTTTACTGTCTGTGTCGATTTAGCCTGACCGCTAACGTTTTAGTACTACAGCGAGTTTGGTACTAAATTAAGCCCTATTTTTGAATTTGCCACCCGAGCGATAGTGAACAGGCGACGCAAATCATCCCAAATACAAACCATTTTTTCCATTAAGCCAAATGACCAAATCCTTTGTGTCTGTTAGCGGTAGTGCATAATTTTAAAATCCAGCTCTCTTAATTTTTATTGCGTCCTGAACTTCTTCGTTTAAGAATATGTTAGATCGATTAGGGTTGATTGACGAAAATTCGATTCTAAAACACTTATTTAGATATTCTCTTCCTGAGTTGTTTATTTTTTCGCCAGATTCATACCTTTTCCCATTATAAAAATAAAAATATCTAGCGTCTGTAAAATTTCTTTTAATATTTATGTAAAATACTTTTCCTAAACCGCCAACATTGTTTTTATGAATGTCAATTTTGACCTCAGACCTATATTTTTCGATAAAAAAAATACAGATTATTAGTAATGTTACGCAAATAAAAAAAACATAATTGTCTTTCAATTCTCTCATTCTTGTTAAGTTTTTTTTTATTTTAATTGCCTCTGCGGGCGCATTACCGCTAGCGTTCCCGCGCTACAAGCAGTTTGGGACTAAATTAAGCCTTATCTTTCGGATTAGCCAAATCTTCCAAATACAAACCAATTTTTCCATAAAGCTTAATACCCAAATTGCTTGTAGCGTGTGTGCTTGTTGCACAACTACTCAAATATAACAAAAAGGAAACATTAGAAAGCGTGCTTTTATGTAAATTTAAACATGCAAGGAAGAAAAGAATTTACGCCAAAAATGCTCTATCAAGTACACTTAACAG
>CAUPCW010000085.1:0-14796 GCA_963509895.1 uncultured Flavobacterium sp. | reverse complement strand
TTGTTGTAATTCCTTAGTCAGATTGATGGTTGAAATGATTTTATATAGAAAATACAAAGGTCCGCTGAATAAATTCAGTTGATGACCTGTTGTAATGGTATAGGTATTGGAATGATTTAAAAGTTTAATGTTGTTTAAAGTTGCCGTTGAAGCATTGATTTTGGCATATTGGGCTTCAAGAGCAGCAACTAATACGGCTCTTTTATTGTCTTCGAAGTTGGCTTTCTTTTCTTCTATTTGAGGGCCAAAGTTTTCAAGAGTTGGGAATCGATGGTACAAAGGCTGTACGTTTGGTTTTTGGTCTAAATAATCATTGATTAGTGAGGAAAAATACCCTGAATTTTGAAAGCTGATACAGTCGGATGGCATAATTAAAATAGATTTAGGGCTAAATTACCAAAAAATATTATAAGACATTGTAAAAAACTTGTCTTTAAGAGGGGAACTTATTTTGTATACATGAATATTCATTTGAATGGTTTACTATGAAGTTGTTTCTTCTATGTTACGTTTTATAAATTGTAAAAATTGATTTATTGAATAAGATTAAAATAATAAAGCAACTCAATTTGAGTTGCTTTATGTTCAAGGTAATTATAGTTTTAAAATTCACAACTAATTATGCTTACTAATGAAAAAGAAAACGATTAATACTCCTGCCATAAAAAGCATTCTGTATATTGATGCCTTAAATGTTGTTGTACCATTGGTTTGGTCTTCTTTTCTTTGTTTAATTATTTTAATGATTATGAATGGTACTATTGCTATTATAGATAGGTATAAATAGTATCTTGTATATTCACCATATTTATTTGAAATAAATAGAAGTAGTATTCCCCATAGAAAGAAAACAATATTTATTGTTGTGAAATATCTTTTTATCATATGTTATTTGATTTAAAAAGACGATTTTAGGATAATCCTAAAACCGTCTTTGCAATTGAATATTTTTTTTCTTTGAGGAATTCTAATTAGTTTGAGAATTAGAACAAACGTTTACAAAAACAAGTATTCAATTTTTGTTGTCATTTTTTAGTTTATTGAAAAGGATAAACGGTCATTCTAAAAGTGCTATTAAAACCAGTTAATGTAAATGCAGGATAAGGAAGTCCACCTTGTTTAATAAAATATAAACCGTTTGGATTCATCAATTGATCATCTAGTTTTTTTAGAAAAGCAGGTGCTGCAATTGCAGGTGCTGTAGCCAAGGTACTAGTTTTCCATTGTAAAGGATTCAGGATAATAACTTTATTCGTAGCGTCTTCTTTAACAGTAAAATAATGGTAATATCTGGCAATAGTTGCACCTGCAGCATTTCCAAAACGATACTCAATATAGTTACTACCATCAGCATTATTAAACCAAGGTTGGATTCTTGTTAATTGAGTTCCTGCAGGTAAACTTGTTTTAAGCTCTGTTAGTATAGTATTGAATAGTAAAGAATTTGTTGAAGCAGTATTTGTTAGGTTGTATATATATGCATATACTTTATTTGAATTTCCTGCCAATAACATTTTGTAATCATCTGTTAAGATCAATGGTTTGTTACTATACTTAATGGTTGCAGTAACATTGTTTGTTCCTGTGGCAGTAAAGGCTCCGCTTGCACTATCATAAGTAAAGTCGGTTAGTTTTTGATTACCAACTTTTACAGGTGGACTTATAATAATACCAGTTGGTGTGTAAGCGATACCCATATTACTAGTCATGTTAGAACCTGATTCTATCGAATTGGCGGTGGCATATCTAGTTGCTTCACTAAAGTTGAAATCAAATTGACTTGTTTTAGTACCATCGAAAGTTTCGAGAAGCCTAAAGAGTGGCCTTGTGTTACTACCAACAACATTAGGAATCATAGCGATGTTTTTAGGTAAGTTTGACCAGTCTTCGGCCGTTGCTTTTACAAAACGCAATTCTTTAAAACTTCTATTTGTTTTGAAAATGATTTGATCATTCTCTTTTCCATAATAAAGGAATTGAAAGTCACCTTTATATCCCTTTCCTCTTAAACTAGCTACAGGAAAATTGTTAGAATCTGATAACAGATGTATTCTGTTTTTTGTTGTAAAAACAAGACTTACCGTGCTTCCTAATACAATGCTGTATTCGCTAGAATACGTTCCGGTATCGCTATCGAAATCTGAAGCCATGTCTACTTTTCCTTGTTTAAATTTAAATAAGTGTGTGTAACCTCCCAACTGTGTAGTATCTGTAAAATAAACAGCTTTCCATCCGTATTGTGAGGATTCTAATAGGTCGTTAAGTTCTTTTTGTTGTGCATTTAATCGTTCCGATGGAGTAGCATTAAATGGAGAATCTAGTGATTCTTTATTATCACAAGAGAGAAATTGGAATACTAAGAAAGTAACCAATAGAGGATAAAATATTTTCTTTAATTTCATAATTTTATATTTATATTTATAAATTGTGTAGTTGAAATATGTTTTTTTGGTTAGAGATTTTTTTTAACAAACTAATATTAACCATTAATTACCAAATTAGTATTTTTTTCTGCTTCATCTCTAAGTTTGTAGAAATCGATGCCAAAAGCGTCCTTGAAATACTTTACCACAACAGCTTCTTTACTTTTTATACTAGCTTTTGCAGTGGTACTTGTTATCGCATTTAGGATAGCTTCGTATTCTGCTTTTGAATTAACCAACATAATAGATGCCATTTCTGCAAAATCTTCATTAATGTTTGATCTTGCATAATCTGTAATGAAACCTTGTTCTCTTGCTACAGCTGTAGAAGTCGCGTACCAGTTTGAGGTATATCCTGAAGGTGTTATTTTTGAAAAAGTTTTTTCATCAAATGGTTTCGTTTGATTAAGGATATGTAAATATTCATGCTGTATAGTATGAATAAAGCGCTTCACGTTTTCACGATCTTTTTTGTTAACATTATCAGTTTCAAACAAAGTGATTCTTTGACCACCTTCAGCTAGACCTAGTGTTATTGTTCCTGTAGTGTTTAAATTAATTCCACCCACAAGTACAAATTCTCTTGGTGCTATCTTTTTTACAAAATCAGGACCTGCGATGGTTTTATAACTCTCCAGCCAAATTTTTTGAACAATTTCTAGTACAGGCTGTACCTTAGATTGCAGGGGAGGGTATAAAAAACGATTATTATCTACTACGTTTTGGTTCCATTTATATTGAATATTGATATTGTATGTATTCAAATAATTAGTATCAATCCAAATGTCTAATTCTGATTTAGCTGGTGTTGATAAATCCAATTGACTTTCTTTGAGGCCTTCCTCGCTTGAACAGGCATTAAGCATTAGCGATACAAAAGTAAGTATTGCTATTTTTTTTACTTGTTTTAATATTTTCATAGTTCTTTGGTTTTGTTAACGTGGATTTTTTTCAATTCCTGTATTAGATACATGTAATGGGATTTGAATAGCTTTTCGTTTATCGTCTTTTGTTAAAATATTATCCGCTTGGTTATATGATTGATGGGTTACTTTTAAAGCAAATCTTTTAATATCAAGCCATCTTAAGCCCTCATGAATAAACTCTCTTCTCCTAATTTCAGCAATTGCTTTTATGTATGAAGCCTGTACAGGGGTTAAGCTATAAAAGGGATTGTATTCATCAGTTATAACAGGATATTTTGCAATTACTTTAGCTTCTGTTATTTTATCAGTAGCGATATTGTAATTTTTTACACGAATTGACATAAAGTAATCTAATTCTTGATTCGCTAAATCGATTTGATTGGTCATAATCAGTGCTTCGATTCTGTTTAGGTACAACTCGTCATTGCTCAATAATACAAGACCGGTAAATGGAAGACCAATTCCAGCATTTGCATTAGTATATTTAAAGTATTCAGTAAACTTAGGAACGAAAATAGTGATTTGACCATTATAAGATAACGGGCGGTATAAATATTCTTTATTTACTAAATTTGTTGCTACTCCAAAGAGTGCGTCTCTATTAGCACCTGTTAATTGAAATCTATTGGAATAAAAACTTCTAGAGTAAATAGATGAAGCAGAAACGATCAATAGGTTAGTGTTTTCACTTTCTTGAGAATATTTTCTGGTTCCTGTATTAAAATCAACATCTAAATAGGATTGATAGTTCCTTAGTTGATCAATTTTGTTTGCAGATAATTCATTAGAAACTTCTAAAACCTTATTCCATTCACCAGTAATGGCATAAAAACGACTAGCAAATGCATTTGCAGCAGCTTTGTTAAAGTGGAATTTTGGCAATTTGTAATCACTATTTACATATTTAAGGCCTTCTTCTAAATCTGTTTTGATGTAATTGAATACTTCTTCTACAGTATTTCTGGTGTATTGTTTTATCAATACATCTTCGGGCTCTAGTACATACGGTATTCCTAAATCTGTTTTTGCTGTTGCAGGATTATACCTTTGAGAAAAAAAGCTAACAAGCATAAAGTGAGAATAAGCTCTAGCAATAAGTGCTTCACCTTTTTGAGGGTTTAAATTACTTGGGTTGCCTAATTTTTGTATGGCATCAAGTGCTTGATTAGCATGCGCAATAGCATTATAACAAGCATCCCAATAAAAAGAAGGAGTGTCTCTTTGAATATCATCCTGCATTTCCCAGTTGTAATTTTGACTGTTCTTTATAGTTGTCAGTGTTAAATCACCACTGTCAAAAACATTATCCGTCATTGTTTCAGCAAATTCCATATAGTTGGCTTGCGGATATGCATTAACTAATATTTCAGATATTTTTTCTGGGGTATTTAATTGTGTTCTGTTGTCAGGAATCTCAGAAAGGAAATCATCGCAACTACTTGAAAGTACTAATGTCAATAGGAGACTTAGTGTTATGTTTAGTTTTCTCATTTTTTTGGTTTATTAAAAAGATACGTTGATAGAGAATGTGTACTGGCTAGTTATCGGCTGAGATACTCCACCAGATCTATAAAATTCAGGATCTTGTCCGTTTAGTTTTTTGTCAGAATAGATTAAAAGTGGGTTAGCTGATGACCCTTTCAATGTGAAGATGTTGAGTCCTAATTTTTTCTTTAAATCTTTTGGGAATTCATAGCTAATTGCTACATTTTTTAATCTTACGAAAGTACCGTCAGCCACACGTTCATCTGAAAAATTATAAGCATTGTATGCTCTTGTTAAATCTTTAGAATCTGCCGCATAGTTTGCAATTAATCGTTTGTCAGCAATAACAGGAATTGTTGTTAATGCTTCATCTCCTGGATTTATCCATCTATTAGTGAACTCTTTAGTGAAAACAGTTAAATCATCATAACTGTCAGAGTATATAGGATTCAATCGAATTTTGTTCCCTCCTGCGGCAACAACAAGAACACTTAAAGACCAGTTGTTGTAAGTAAAGGTGTTGGATATACCTGCAGATTTATTAGGTTCAATTGATCCTTCGTATTTTAAATACTTAGTCACATTTTCTGAATCTTGAAAATTTGCTCCAGATACATTATCTAATTCTCCTTCCGGCATTATAAAAGTAGGTAATCCTTGGCTGTTTAATCCTGTAAATTGATAAGAATACAAGGCATTTCTTGGATGACCAATTGCATTTCCTCCAGTTCCATCTACTAAACCTAATACTGATGGTGTGTTTTGTAATTTTGTAATTTCTTGATCAAATATGGAGAAATTAAAAGAGGTTGACCACTTTAATCTAGTATTGTTTAGATTTCTTGTTGTAATAGCAAGCTCGATACCTTTGGTTTCCATGTTAGCATTATTTCCTTGCTTTAATTTTTGACCGCCAATACCTGATGTAGTTACAAAATCTACTAAATCAAACGCTTTACGTCTGTAAACATCAGTAGTGAATTGAATTCTATTATTGTATACACTTAAATCTAAACCAATATTAGTTTCAAATTGTTTTTCCCAAGTTAAGCTTCCGTTTTTAAGTTCTTCAATATTCAAACCAGTTTCTCTATCTCCAAGATTAAGACGGTCGGTTACAAAACTTCTATAGATAGCTAATGAATTTGTTGCTGGTCCAGCCGTAGCAGTTAAACCATAAGAACCTCTTAAACTTAAGATGTTTAGGTTTTCCATGTTTTTCATGAAGCCTTCCTCCTTAATATTCCATTTTCCACTAAAAGTATAAGTTGGGAGCCATCTAGAAGAACCGCTATTTCCTTGTCTGTTAGAGCCGTCATATCTTCCTGTAATAGATGCGGTATAACGTCTATCGTAAGTGTACCCTGCTTTTCCAAAGAAACCAACGGTTCTTTCTCTTTCTTCGTTAAAACCAAAGTATGATTCTCCACCATTTATTAATTTTTCTAGTATTCTAGGATCAGTAAATGCAGTTAAGCCTTTGTCATATTGTATTCCGTATGCTGTGAAATTATTACTATTTCTGTCAACAGATCTAAGTTCTTGACCAAATAAAGCGTCAAATTCATGAATTTCATTAAATACATTTTTATAGCTAAAGCTATTACGAATATTAAATGAAGTTAAATCATTAGAAAACTTTCTTAAAATTCCTCCATTTGGTAATACTGAAATTTTTGGAGCAGTTAAGTTATCTGGATCTTGGTACAAAAAGATGTTTTGATCTCTTACAATAGTAGTTTCTTGAGCATTATAAGCACCAACTATATTAGATTTTTCTAAAATATTATGTTCTCTTGTTGTATTAGCGCTTCTAATATTTCCTGTGAAATTGTAAGTAAATTTTGGACTTATTTTGTATTCTAAATCTGCTTGAAAACGAATGTCTTTTACCTTGATGTCCATATAATTGTTTTCTAATTCTTCAATTATATTTATAGGAGCCCAGTTATTTCTATAGTACTCGTAATTACCATTTTCGTCGTATGGTCTTAAAGTTCTGTTGGTATTTAATACATAACTAAATGGATTAATGTCAAAGTCTCTTGTTGTACTTCCACTCACACCATCCCTAAGGCTGTCGTAACTTCCTGGGGCTGACTGGTTTCTTAAAGAGGCTTGTGTAGATAATGTAAGACTTAATTTATTATTAATAAAAAAAGTATTTTTAATGTTTGATGTAAATTGTTTTACATTGTCCGCTAAAGTCCATCCTGGATCATTATAAAACCCAAGGGAAGCAAAATAAGAATTGTTTGTACCTCCTCCAGATAAGTTCAAAGAGTGATTTTGAGTAATTGAAGGTCTGAATAAAGTGGCGAACCAATCTGTGTTGGCTAATTCATACTTTTGTAAGAAAGCATTTCTACCTGCTGCATCATTTCTAACACCGAAAGTGCCATTAGTTGTGTTATAGGTATTAATTGCTCTCGAAAGGATATTATAAACACCTCCATAGCGGCCTTGAGAAGTTGAAGGTAAGTCAAGGAATCCTTTCGCTTCAATCTCTTTAAGAATACTCATGGTTTCTTGAGAATTTAGAATGTCAAACTGACTATAATTAGGTACAGTTCTTATCGTTTGCTCTAATGAATAGTTTATGTTCAACGGAGATTCTCTTTTTCCTTGTTTAGTGGTAACAACAACTACACCATTTAGAGATCTTGAACCATAAATAGAAGTTGCTGACGCATCTTTCAAAATTTCAATACTTAAAACGTCATTTGGGTTCAATCCGGCTATTGAAGAACTTAACAGTGTTTCAGAGTTACCAGAAGTTAGGTCTTGAAATGATAAATTTACAATATCTTCTTGCACAATACCATCAATTACCCAAAGTGGTTTTGTGTCTCCAAAAATAGAGGAAGATCCCCTAACTGTAATTTTTGGAGCAGTTCCAAAAGTTCCAGTTACGTTTTGAACCGTTACACCAGCAGCTTTTCCTTCAATCATTCGGCTGATATCAACAACTCCTTCAACTAGTAATTCTTTTTCAGTGATTTTACTTACTGCACCAGTAAATGTTCTTTTAGATGTTTTTTCGTATCCAGTAGTTACAACTATTTCTTTAAGTTTTTCACCTACTTCTTTTAGAACAATTGTTTGGGGTAAGTTGTTTATGCTTACCTCTTTTGTCTCCATTCCTATATATGAAATGACAAGTATATTGTTGTTCTCAGGTACTGAAATAGCAAATTTACCATCAAAGTCGGTAAGCGTTGTGATTTTAGTATCTTTAACTAGAACGGTTGCGCCAGGTAGAGGGTTTTGGTTTTCATCTACAATTTTTCCTTTTATGGTTCGCTTATTTTGATTAGTTGTATTCAATAAATCAAAACTATTTGAACTTACTTTCTGTGGTTTGTTTTGTAAGATGATTTGATTGCTTACTTCAAAGTATTCTATATCAAGAGGATTTAGAATGTTTTTTAATATACTAGCAAGTGATTCATTTGTTGCTTGGTAATTTACTATAGAATTAAGTTGACTAATTCTAGAATTGTATGAAAATTTTACATTAGCAGATTTTTCTAGTTTCTTAATTACTCTATTTAAATTCATGTTATTTAGGCTAACAGAAATCTTAGTGTCTAATTTTTTTTGTCCTTTAGCACTATTTGCAAGGGTAATTGTTGAAAACACAAATGCTAACAGGATTTGATATAATGTTATTTTCATGATTCGATAAAGTAATCGTTGTTTAACAACAGGTTTTTTCATAATTTTGGTTGGGTTTTTATTAGTACTTATTACGGGTATTTTAAACTCTTTTGATTACTTTTTACAGAAAGTAATTTGGTTTTTTATTCGGTGTCAAAATGTTACAGCATTTTGGCACCTTTTTTTTAATCTAAATTTCTACATAGGCATAATTTTAATTGCAACCATCGGTTATTATATTAATTTGATTTTCATTCATTTCGTAACTCGTGTTTTTTCCCAAAGCATTACAGATAATCTTAAGTTTTTCCAGCAACGGTTCGTCGTTTAGGGATGTAGTAAGAAAGCAATCTTTAAGTTTTTGTTTTGGATAGTCTATTTTAACTTGATAAGCTTGTTCAATTGTATTGAAAATTTGAGTAACTGGGATATCATTAAATTCAAAACTTAGTTGTTCAATATTTGTAGTAGAATGAAATAAAGATTTGTTTTTAATAATATCAGTGACTTTCTCAAATGTTGCATCCTTTTTTGTAAAACGAACCGCTTCATTGGGCAACAAAGTGATTTCGTCATTTTTGTTTGTACTATTTTTTTGTGATTTTACCTTTACTTTACCTGTTCTAACCAATACTTCGATGTTGGGTTGGTTTTCAAAAGCACTAATTCTGAAGCTTGTCCCAACAACTTTTGTAACAATTTCATTGGCAAAAACAAGGAAGGGTTTCTTAGGATTTTTACTAATTTCAAAAAAACCTTCACCCGATAAATAAACTTTTCTTTCATTTCCAGTAAAATGTATTGGATAGCTTAGTTTGCTGTTGGGTTGGAGCAGTACGGAACTTTTATCAGATAATGTTATAATTTGAGGCTTATTACTATTGTTAATTTGTACAATTATGCCGTCTTGAATGTTTTTTGTTAAAACATTCTCGTTTTTTGAAGCAGTATTTTTAAGAGGTAAGTTGTAAAAGCTATATCCGAGAAAAACGAAAAGTAAAAGGGATGCTGCTAATTGTATCCATTTGAGAGGTTGTATATTAAAGGTTTTTTTGTTCTTTTTTTGTGCCTCTTTTGCTTCAATTTTATCCCAAGTAGAAAGTAGTGAAGATTGCAGCTCTTCATGGGTTACCTTTTGTTCATTAGTCTTTAATGCTAAAATCCAAAGTCTGGATTCTTCTACTAATTTTGCTCGTTTTGGATTATCTAAAGTCCATTCCTCCCAGTTTTTATTGTCTAGGTTGTGATGTACCCATAACTTGAATGATTCGTCCATTAAAAAATCATCAATCTCAGTATAAAAGTCTCTTTTTTGCATTTGCGATGGGTAGTTATAAACACATAAAGGACAAGTGTTTTAAAATATACTCATCAAATTGTAAAAAAAAAATAAAAAACTTTATGTTTTTGTGAAGTTTTTGTAAAGGAATGATTTTTTTGGAGATTTTTAGAGGCAAAATCTTTCAATTTATTGGTTTTTTTGGGTAATAAAAGACAGTAACTGTAATGAAATTAGTTAAATTTTGAAGACGTAAAATTGAAGATATAAACTTAAATAAATATGACTATCCGTAAAAAGTACCATTTCATAGTATAAAATATTTTTTGAAAGTTAGTTATAAACTTACTGCTTCAATTCTTTGCGTCTCTGCAAGCTAAATTTCGCGCAAAGCCCAAAGTTATTCGCAATATTCAGTCTCTTGGTATGAGATACGGATAGTCATATAAATAAATGTAAAAAGGATTATTTGTAACTTTTTTTCTTTTTTTAATCTAAGTAATGAAAACAAAATAGCACCATACTTTATTGATTTCTTGTAAAGCCGCAAAGACGGTTCTTAGAATATTGTGCTTAGTATTTAAGCGAGAATGTTGTTTAGTAAATTGTAGGTATAATATGTAAGTTAAAATTGGAATCGAATATGACAATTTTATAGCACCAGCAACTTATCAATAAATTAAGGATTCATAGAATCTGTATGTGAAATTTGTTTTTTACTGTATGTGGATGAAATAAAATTTTTAATTCTTAACTATTTAAACAAATTATTTAATAGACAGATAAATTGAAACTTCTACTACCAAGTACTGCGTTTCTTGATCAATATTTTTTAAAAATTTAAGGCTACAATATCCTTTTTTAGCGTTAATTCTGATTGGTTAAAAAGGGTAGAATAAATATAAAGATACTCCAGTCTTTACGAAGTTTGAGGAGTGATCTGTGAAGCAAATTGCTTGTAGATTGATAGTTGATGTTTAAGATTTCTGCAATTTGATCGATACTCAACCCTTGATGATATCTAAGGAACAAAACTTCTTTTTGCTTTGAAGGTAGCTGATTTATTAACTTGTTTAGTTGACTTATTCTGTCTCTACTATTCTCATCTATTATTAATTCATGTTCAATAGAAAAATCAAAAAGAAATTCTAGTGCTTTTGTCGATGTTGATTTACTAAATATTTTATCACGCTCCTGTTGTCTAGCAATTCTTTTACGAACACTAGATAAAAGATAAATTTTAGGAGAAATATTTTCATTTAGCGATTCTTTGTATAGCCAAACATCCACAAAAACATCTTGAATACAATCTTTGACTTTATCTTCGTTTGATGAAAAGGAGCAACCATACAAAACTAATTGGTTGAAATATCTCTCAAACAAATTTGAAAACGCTTTTTCATCCCCGTTAATTAATTGTTTCCATAATAACGCATCGTCAATTACTTTGATATGTTCGGAGTATTTTATCAATTTCCTTGGTGTTTGGTATTAAATTTTTGTTAATATTTTGTAATAGTACGATTAATATCAAAAACATACAAATTAAACTATTTATTTGTTTTTACATTTTTTAAAACACTATTTATTTGTTAGTAAAATAGTATTAATGCTAATTTGTTGGTGTTTTATTGATTTAAAAATAAATCTTTGTAATTGATGTTAAAAAAACATAGTTTAGCAAATCAACCGTTTTAGAAAAGGCTATATTAAGTTTGATAATATTGCTTAAGCTTTAAAATAGTAAAGTTTGTTAATATTTATTTCATATGAATTTGAAAACTGAGAATAATCACAAAAATTCATTAACTCATGTTCTTTTCGGCAGTCTGATAGGAACGACCATTGAGTTTTTTGATTTTTACATTTATGCCAATGCTGCGGTATTGGTGTTTCCGCAACTTTTTTTCCCGAGTACGGATGCTACTATGGCTACGTTGCAGTCGCTAGCTACTTTCTCTATTGCTTTTTTATCACGACCCTTGGGCTCTGCTTTTTTTGGACATTTTGGAGATAAGATAGGTCGTAAATTTACCTTGGTAGCCGCATTACTTACTATGGGAATTTCTACTGTTGCCATTGGTTTTTTACCAAGTTATGCCAGTATAGGTATGGCTGCACCTTTGTTGTTGATGTTGTGTCGTTTTGGACAAGGCGTTGGTCTTGGAGGGGAATGGGGAGGAGCTGTATTACTAGCCATCGAGAATGCGCCCCCCAATAAAAGAGCTTGGTATGGCATGTTTCCACAGTTAGGCGCTCCGATAGGTTTGTTGCTTTCGGGAGGGACTTTTTTGCTTTTAACGGATACTATGACCAACGAAGATTTTATGAATTATGGTTGGCGCATTCCTTTTATAGCCAGTTCCCTTTTGGTAGTGGTTGGTTTTTATATTCGAACTAAAATTTCTGAAACGCCTTCTTTTGAGCAGGCTAAAAAAGTAGAAAAAGAAGTAAAAATCCCGTTTCTTACCTTGCTTACCTCTTACAAGAATCAATTGATTTTTGGAACATTGGCGGCAGTGACTACTTTTTTGATTTTTTATTTAATGACGGTGTTTACGTTAAGTTGGGCAACCTCTGATTTAGGTTTTACCAAAAGAGATGCCTTGTTGATTCAGTTGTTTTCAGTGCTCTTTTTTGCGCTGTTTATTCCTGTTTCGGCAGTGGTTGCAGATGCCATTGGTCGTCGAAAAATACTTGTTTTGGCTACTATTGCCATAGCAGTTTTTGGTTTTTTCTTCCAATTTTTTCTCAGTTCGGGAAGTGCAGTACTAGTAACTGTTTTCGTTTGTATTGGAATGGCATTAATGGGATTTACCTATGGTCCTTTAGGCACCTTTTTGTCTGAGTTGTTTCCAACACAAGTCCGTTATTCAGGAGCTTCTTTGACCTTTAATTTAGCCGGAATATTCGGAGCTGCTTTTGCTCCTATGATTGCCATTTGGTTGGCTACGGATTATGATATTTCGTATGTGGGGTATTATTTGACAGGGGCTGCTTGTCTTTCTTTACTTTCTTTATTAGTAAACAGTAAAGTTGAACATAAAATTTAAAAATAAAAAAGGCTGTCCATACTTTTTGAACAGCCTTTTTTTATCGTTTTAAGCTAAAGTGACTTTTAAATTCTGAACCGTTTTTTCGAGTAACCATAAACCAATAATCCGTTGCTGGGAGTATACGACCAAAATATGTTCCATCCCAAGAATCATTATTTCTTAATTCTTTGACCAGTTTACCATAGCGATCAAATATTCTAATGGACGAGTTGGGTTCTAAATAGTTAAAATCAATTGTCCAAGTATCGTTGAAGCCATCATTATTTGGTGTAAAGAATTTTGGATAAGGAAGTTCATCTACCAAATTAATACAGTCATTATTTGTCGCATCAAGGATAGTAATCAAAATCGCGATTCTGGTGCTTTCGCAATTGTTTACAGTTTGAGAGGCGTAATAGGTTATTCCATTAGTTAGTAAAGTGGATTCAGGTAAACTTATCGAAGACGTGGGACTATCGAACCAATTTATGTTTTGTCCCAAAATCGAAATATCGCTAATTTTTGCATTTTTTTGAACGCAAAAGGACTGCATTGCATCTGCTGTTGGTGGAGTAGTATCTTGTATAATTGAAGTAACTGCTAGTCGTTCACTTTCACAATCATTAATGGTCTGTGTTGCAAAGTAGGTCTTTCCGTTTTGAAGAGTAGTGGTGTTTGATAAAAGGTTGCCACCTACTTGAGCATCATACCACTTGATGGTTGTTCCGGAAATAGTTAAGCTAGAAAGAAGTGGATTTTCGTCGATACAAAATTGTTGATTGCTTTTCGCTAATGGTAATGGCGTATCCTGAATTCTAATCAGAATTGGAATTCTACTACTTTCACAACCTATGGTTTGTGAAGCATAATAGGTAGTATTGTTTATTAATAATCGGTCATTAGGGAGAGTAACTGTCGAAGTAGTACTATCATACCATTTTATATTTTGTCCTGATATCTGTATAATACTAAGCGATGCATTTTCATTTTTACAGAAGGATTGAAATGCATTTGCAGTTGGGCCAGCTGGAGTATTTACAATAGAAACAGTAATTCCTAATCGCGGGCTTTCGCAATTATTAATGGTTTGAGTAACGTAATAAGTTGTGCCATTAATAAGATTTGTAGTTGCTACTAAGGAAGAACCATTACTAGATGCATCGTACCATTTTATGTCGGTTCCAGTTACTTGAATAGTAGCAATCGTTGGGTTTTGATTACTACAAAAGGTTTGATTTGTATTTGCAATTGGTGTAGATGTATTTTGAATATTGATTAAAACAGCAGTTCTCTCGCTTTCGCACCCGTTTATAGTTTGTGATGCATAGTAAGTAACGCCGTTTTGCAAAGAAGTATTACTAGCGAGTAGATTTCCATTGGTTAAAGCATCATACCATTTTACATTTTGCCCTGTGATGGCAATCGAATTTAAAGTTGCATTTTGTTTAGAGCAGAATGTTTGGGGAGAGGATGAAACAGGAAAAGGTTGAGCATTAATAATTACCTTTTGCTCTTGAATAACCGAATTTCCATTTCCATCTTGATAGTTCCAAACAATCGTGTAAGTTCCGGGTAAATTATAAGAAAGAGGACTTCCAGAAGTAGCAATAATTGTTCCTGCACAAGCATCTGTGGCTGTTGGGGTTGTTGTAATTGAGGTGTGACAGTCTCCTGAAATAGTAGGTAATGTTGTTAAATCTGGTATAGGTGCTTCTGCATCTCCAACGAAAACCTCTATACTTTTTGTGTCATCACAACCTCCTGTTCCAGTAATGTTACAATAATACTTGCCACTATTTATGGCAGTAGCATTAGTAATTGTAGGGTTTTGTAGTGATGAAGTAAATCCATTGGGACCAGTCCAGGAATAATTGGTTCCACCTGAGGCCTTAAGTTCAAGAGTAGAGCCCACGCAAATAGGATAGTTGCTTGTGATTGAGGGGTTTGAAAGGCAATCTTGGAATTTAGCAAGGAATAAATTACCACCT
>CAUPCW010000084.1:0-15181 GCA_963509895.1 uncultured Flavobacterium sp. | reverse complement strand
TTTCAAGGAGAATCCAGCTTTCCTACCTTGTAGGAACGTGGCGCAATCGTACTATAATTCGGATTATGCAGCTAAAGCGTAGTTATTTTCGCCGTGTAAAAGTGTGAGATCTTATATTTACGAGCAAGGTCTCAATGCTCGGCGTGCTTACTTTTCAATTCGACTTGCTGTCAAAACCAGTCGACCCCAATAAAGTGGTGCAAATATACTGCTATTGATTAAGAAATAAAAAACTATTCCTATGAATATTTGTTTTTGATGTACTCGAATAAGCTCGCGCTATACTCAATTTGTAAATTCCCCTTAACAAAAAGTTTTTTTTTGGGTAACTACTGAAACCAAATATCGATTGAATCTAACTTTTTTAATTGCTTGATGTTGTTGTTGAACCTGTTTGTTGCAATTTTTTGTAAAGTAGCAATTTATCAGTGAAACTAAATGAAAACTAATAATTGTATAATTGACTTTTTATGATTAAAATAATGGAATATTTTACTTTTGGTTTGTTTAAAAATAAAATTATTATAAAATTATGACTTTTTATAGGAAATTTTTCAATATTGTTTTGTTTTTTTGAGAATATCAATATCTAAATAGTGATTACGACAATATTAATTATTAAATTGATAAAAATAAGTAAAATTGACTTATTTATTGTATATAAAAAGTTAATATGTGTTTTTTGTTTCTATATTTATAAAAATTTATAACCAAAAACCAATTACCATGAAAAAAAATTATTTTACATTTAAAAATCTTCGGCAAGTATGTATTGCCTTGTGTTTAGGAGTAACTGTACAAGCTCAAACCTATACAAGTTGGAAAGTGGGTAGTACTACTGATGTTACAACCACCACGACAGGTGGCATGTGTTTGATGGGGGGAGGAACAGACAATGACGATGCCATCAAATGGATGTTTCAAAAAGCTGGTGGAGGTGATGTAGTGGTTTTGCGTTCTGCAGGTACTGATGGATACAATACCTATATGTACAGCGAATTAGGGGTGCCAGTAAATTCAGTAGAGACCATAATTATTGATACAAGAGCAAAAGCAAGTATAGCAGCAATAGCCACAAAGATTAGAAATGCGGAAGCTTTATTTATTTCGGGAGGCGACCAAGCTACTTATGTTTCCTATTGGAAAGATACTCCTGTAGAAGATGCGATTAACTATTTGATTAATACTAAAAAAGTGCCTGTTGGAGGGACTAGTGCGGGTTGTGCTATTCTAGGGCAATTTTATTATAGCGCTGCAAATTCAAGTGTAACTTCTGCTCAAGCATTAGCAAATCCTTATGCAGCTGGTGTAACAATTGGTGTCAATGACTTTTTATCTAGTCCGTATCTGGCAAATGTAATAACAGATACACATTATAATAATCCTGATCGTAGGGGGAGACAAACTACTTTTTTAGCAAGAATGTGGAAAGATTTAGGAGCTGGATTGAATGCTAAAGGTATTGGTGTATTTGAAAAAACCGCAGTGTGTATCGATCAAAACGGATTAGCACGTGTTTTTGCTCCAACTACTGCAAGCTTTGCTTATTTCTACCAAGTTGAATCGAATTCTACTCCAGAAACGGTTGTTTCAGGTACACCTTTAACTTGGAATAATGCCGGAAAAGGAGTTAAGATTGTTAAGATTCCTGGAAATACTGCTGGTTCGAATACTTTTGATTTAAACAATTGGATTACTACTTCAGGAAGTGGAATCTCTTGGGGAAACATCAAAGTAATCAGTGGTACTTTGACCGAAACACTTGGCGGTACACCTCCAGGTGGGACATCCTCTTGTGCTGCACCCTCAGGAGTAGCGGCAAGTGCAATTACTAATACAAGTGCAACGATCTCTTGGGCATCGACTACAGCAACTAGTTACTCGGTTCGCTACAAAATAGCAGCTGCTACAACGTGGACTACATTATCAAATACTACCTCTACATCAACAGCGCTATCAGGGCTTACTTTAGGAAGTTCCTATAATGTAGAGGTAATAGGAAATTGTACTTCAGGTCCTTCTACTGCAGGAACTACTCAATTTATAACTACTGGAGGAACACCAACAGTATCTTATTGTGCTTCTAAAGGAAATAGCGCTGCTAGCGAATGGATTGATAAAGTAGCTATCGGAACAATAAACAATGCCTCTGGAATCAACGGAGGATATGCAGATTTTTCTGCTCAATCGACTACAATAACTAAAGGAACTGCAGTTACATTAACGCTAACACCGGGTTTTAGTGCCAGAAGAAGTTTATACTGGAAAGTGTACATTGATTATAATAATAATGGTTTATTTACTGATGCTGGCGAAGAAGTGTATAGCATTTTTAGTAGAAATACTTTAACACCATCAATCACAGCACCTGCATCTGCAGTTACAGGAGCGGTAAGAATGCGAGTTATCGTTAGTTATAACTCGATTACCTCACCTTGTGGGACTTACAACTATGGTGAAACAGAAGACTACACCTTAAATATCACTGCTTCTGCAGCTAAAACTATAGCATTGAAAGACGGAATCAAAGAGGATACTGTTGTAATCGAGAATGATGCCACTTCCAAAAAAATAGCAGTGTATCCTAACCCAGCAAGAGAAGACTTTACTATAGAGTTTGATAGTGAAAAAGAGGATAATGTATCGATTCGTATTTTTTCTTTAAGTGGAAATGAAGAGAAAAACATACAAGTGAAATCAGAAAAAGGGACTAATAGAATTAGAACAACTACCAATGGTTTGGTTCCGGGTCATTATATCGTAAAAGTGATTCGATCTGGTGAAGTACTTACTTCAAAAATGATAATTTCGAATTAGCAATAGAATTAGTTTTAAAAAAGAAACCCCTTCATTTGATCTCTGAAGGGGTTTTTCTATTTGAAAATATTTTATTTGAATCAAATTAATTACTCTTCATCATCCAACTTGAAAGGATAATCACCAAACAAAGTAGCTAATTTTCTAACCGCATAGGTATTCCGTGTCATTTTATTAGACAATGCAATTATAGTTACTTTTTCTGTTGGTAAAGTAATATAAGAGGAAGTATTGCCATGCCACCAACCATTGTGAAAATAGAAATTTTGACCCGTTTCCCAATTAATCATTCTAATCCCAAGACCATAGTTTTTGGTTCCTTTTCGCTCATTGCTATACGGTTTAAAAACTTGTTCCCATAATCCAGGCTCCAAGAAGTTTGTAGCATTTCTTGCTAAATCAAATTTGAGCAAATCTCTGGGAGTGGAATAAATATTTTTGTCTCCATAAACCCCATCCAAATAATCGATGCCAATTTCTACTTTGTTCGCTTTGTAAGAAGGTACAATTCTTTTCTTGTCTTTTTTGATGTCACAAACAAAGGAACGCGTCATCCCCAAAGGTTGAAACAACATTTTGTTCATAGCTTCTATATAAGACAGCTTTGTAACTTTTTCTATTATTAAGGCAAGCATAGCATAATTTGTGTTGCAATACGCAAAACGACTGTCTGTTCTAAATTCTAAACCTATATTTTTTGTTGCCATCAAATCTAATAAATATTGATTGGTCAAGGTTTTGTGACGGTCCCAAATATTGGCCTTTCTGTCTGTAAAATACGAATAGTTGCGTATCCCACTTCTGTGATTTAATAGCGTTCTTACGGTAACATCTGGATAAGGAAATCGATCTAGCAAAGTGGTTACTTTTTGATCTAAATCCAATCGTTTTGCATTCACCAATTTCAAAATAACTGTCGCCGTCAAAACTTTACTTACTGAAGCTATGTGTAAAGGGCTGTCACTTGTAATAGTATCTTTGTCTCTAAAGTTGGCTAAGCCATTGTATTTTTCATAAATAATTTGGCCATTTTGCGCCACCAAAAAACTCCCGTTCATAGTATTATTGGGCCAGTTTTTTTTATAAAAAGCGTCAATTTTTACTTTTTTTTCTTGAATATAAGTGGCTGTTAATTCTGTACTATCTTTTGCTGCAGGTTTGAGTATCGGAAGTACATTTTTGGGTAACTGTGCATCGGTTAGTGCTACTTTTTTTATTTCTTTGGCACAGGACGTAATTGCCAAAGAAAGGACAAGTAATTGTGCTATATTTGCTTTTTTAATAAGAGTCATTTGTTAGAAAATTGAAAAAAACAAATATATAGAATCAATTGCTTTTTAATTCTAGTTTTTTTTAAAATATCTCACTTTTCATCCTCGTAAATGTAAGGCTTCAGTTTAGAGTATTGGAGTTCAATAATTAATGAAAAGACATTTTGATAATAATAAAAGGAAAAGGCTTGTTTTTCGATTATATTGTTATATTTGTAACAAATAAATTCGATAAAGTTAAAAAATAACGTAATTTAAATACAAAGAAAATGAAGTTTGGAATTATCAAAGAAAGAAAAAACCCACCAGATAGGAGAGTTGTTTTTTCTCCCAATGAAATCAAAACCATTCAAGAACAATTTCCTGTAGTATCTTTTAAAGTAGAACCTTCTGATATTCGTATTTTTTCGGATGCAGAATACCAAAACTTGGGAATCGAAGTTACTGATGATTTGTCCGACTGCGAAGTCTTATTCGGGGTAAAAGAGGTTCCTGTAGAAGCTTTAATTCCAAATAAAAAATACTTCTTTTTTTCGCATACCATCAAAAAACAGCCCTACAACAAAAAATTATTGCAAGCTGTTTTAGAAAAGAATATCGAATTATACGATCACGAAACCATTGTTGATGCTACTCATAAACGACTAATAGGTTTTGGTCGTTATGCGGGAATCGTTGGTGGATATAACGCCATCAGAGCTTTTGGAATTAAGTTTGAATTGTTCAAAATGCCTAAAGCTGAGGCATTGAACGGAAAAGATGCTTTGGTACAACAAGTAAAAAGACAAATTATTCCACCAATTAAAATTGTTGTTACAGGTACAGGAAAAGTAGGAAGTGGGGTTAATGAGATTTTGACCGCTATGAAAATTAAAGAGGTATCGGTAGATAATTTTTTAACCAAAACATTTACACAGCCCGTTTTTACTCAAATCGATGTTTTAGATTATAATAGAAGAATTGATGGAAGAAACTTAGATACACTTGATTTTTATAACAATCCACAAGACTATGAATCAGATTTTGAACGTTTCACTAAGGTATCTGATATTTACATTTCTGGACATTTTCATGCGAATGGTGCTCCCGAAATTTTGTCACAAAAAATGCTTCAAGCAGGTGACTGCAAAATAAAAATTGTAGCCGATGTTTCTTGTGATGTAAATGGGCCTATAGCTTGTACTTTGAGAGCATCTACTATTGCAGAGCCGCTATACGGCTATTTACCTATCGAGAACAAAGAAGTGGATGTTTTTCATCCTGCCGCAATAGTGGTAATGGCTGTAGATAATTTGCCTTGCGAATTGCCCAAAGATGCGAGTGAAGGTTTTGGTGAAATGTTTACACAACACGTAATTCCAGCATTTTTCAATAATGATGCTGATGGAATTTTGGCTCGTGCCAAAATAACTCAAAGTGGAAAGTTGACAGAACGATTTGAATATTTGCAAGATTATGTTGATGGAAAATAAAGAGGGGTGTAGGAGCATATAATTCAATTAAAATGACTTAAATTGATTTGTTGTTTTTGGTTAAAAAATATAACGGACTTTTTATGGATTTAATTGGTTTAAAAAAATATTCCCACTATATTTGTCGCAACATTCAAAATTCCGGAAAACATGTTTGAATTTTCACAGTACTTAGGCTTCTTACTTTTCTTAACCATCCTAACAATGGGATTTTGGTTAATGTTTTTCTTAGTTGGTTTCATTTCCTATTGGGTAGGTGGAGCTTCTTGGGAAGCATACAAAGAGAAAAAAGCAAAACAGAAGCAAGAAGAAGAATTAGTATAATCTAATTATCTCAATAAAAAAAGGACTCCGAAACGAGTCCTTTTTTTTATGCATACGATTGAATCCTAAACAAAAAAGACTCGTTTTCACGAGTCTCTTTTTTAATGCGGAATCTGGATTTAACCTTGAAATTCCATTTCGCCTTCGTTCATGTTTTTCTTAGGCTTTTCTCTTTCGTTTTTAGCTTTGTTGAAACGATAAGTAAAGGAAAGTGTAAATTGTCTTTCTCTCCACTGCATTTCTGAATAAGAACTTACAATTCCGGGCAAATAAGTTTCTGAAATCATTTTTCTTGAATTGAAGACATCACTAATGTTGAAAGCTAACGTTCCTTTATCTTTTAAAACGTCCTTGCTAAAAGCTAAATTCATCCCAAATACTCCTAATCTTTTTCCTTGAGCGTTGGCTTGTGGACCGTTGTATGACATATTCGTTTGCCAGTCTATTTTTGCAGGCAAAGTAACTTTTGATGTCAAACGTGCTGACCAAGTGGTAGCATCATTATCAAAATTTTGGACAATTTCATTACCATTAAAATCGGTATAAGTAAAATCACCTTTCGTTTGTACGGCAAAGAAATTGAAGTTACTATTCAATTTCCACCATTTATATGGAGTATAATTTACTGTAAATTCAAATCCACTTCTATATTCTGTAGCAATGTTAATAGGTGAACTTATGATAATTGGTGTACCATTTACGAAATCTCCAGATTCTCTTCTGGCAAATTGAAAAACATCGGTGGTTTTGTTTACATAAACAGAAGTGTTAAATGTGACTTTTTCCCATCTTTTGATATAACCCCAGTCAATGGCATCTGTGAATGCTGGATCTAAGTCAGGATTACCAACAAAAATATTGATATTACTTGAAAGGTTGCTAAACGGATTCAGCATTCTTCCTCTAGGTCTTTGAATTCTTCTGCTATAGCTAAGAGAAGTACTGCTCTTATCTGATAATTCATAAGTAAAAAAGGCACTTGGGAAAAAATTATTATATTTTTTAGTATTGAAATCACTAGTAGCTAACTGATTAATGTCAATATTTGAATCTTCGAATCGTAAACCAAAAAGCATAGAAAGCTTGTTTACTTTGATGCCATATTGAGAGTAAATGGCATTGATTTTTTCTTTATATTCTAAAGTATTAGTAAAATTAGGGTTTACAACACCACCGGTTTCAACTCGATATTCTGTTGTTAAATTGGTGAAATCTCCTCGATAACCTGCTTCAAATTGTTGGCCTTTTCCAAGTGGTAAAACATAATCGACTACGAATAAATTTCTTTTTTGATCTTGATTGTTGATGGTGTTGTCTAATCCTGTATCAGAATTACCAGAATTGGTATCGGTAATAAAAGCAGTGTTTTTGTCATCATTGCTAGAGATAGAAATGTCAAAACTCAATTTGTGTCCTTCTTTTTTAAAGTTTTTGATAAAGTTTGAGGCAAATTCTAAGTTTTCGCTATCACTTTTTTCTTTATTTATTCGATTACGGGTGTAATCATAAACAAAATTGGCATCATAGTAATTTTGAAAAACATTATCAGTATTATCCCCGTTACTTTTTCTGTAATTTATGCTATTGCTCCATGAAGTTGATTTGTCTAAAAACAATTCTATTCCAGCTGTACCATTATAAGTGTTGCTAAAACGGTCGTTTTCTCTGTTTTCATAGACATAGTTTTTAGCTGAACCGTCACTATTCAAGTATTTTGAATTGTTGAAAGCATTTCCAGGATTGTTTCGGTTACTGTAACCTTGAGTGGTAAACAAGTTGAATTTTTCTGTTTTATAATTTAAAGTTCCGCTAAGACCATGGTTGTCTGGGTAGCCGGTGTTCGCAATAATAGTTCCATTGAAGCCTTGGTTTTTTCCTTTTTTCAAGATAATGTTCAGTAATCCACCACCGCCTTCAGCATCGTATCTAGCAGAAGGATTGGTTACAACTTCTACTTTTTCGATAGCATCAGCAGGAATTAGTCGTAATGCTTCTGTAATATTAATAGCATTTGAAGGCCTACCATCAATAAGGATTCTTACATTTTCATTGCCTCTCAAACTTACGTTTCCTTCGGCATCCACCGCTACAGAAGGTATGTTGTCTAAAACATCGCTTACTGTACCACCTTTAACCATTAAATCAGAACCTACATTATATACTTTTTTGTCTAATTTAATTTCAACCGTTGTTTTTTCTGCTCGAATCACCACTTCATTTAATTGTGCTGCATCTTCTACTAAACCAATTGTTCCTAATGAAAGATTATCGATAATATTTTTTTGCTTGATTTCTGTTGATTTAAAAGAAATGAACTCCACAATAATGTCATAGGTTCCTGAGGTTACATCTATTGCAAATTCTCCTTTGTCATTGGTAACACCTCCAGCAATCATTTTTGGATTGGCGGTGTTTTTTAAAGTAATTGTTGCGTATTCAAGGGGTTGCTTGGAATTTTTTTCTATTACTTTTCCTGTAACTTTTAATTTGGCTTTGCCGGGTTGTGCGTAGCCTAATAAGCTAAAACAGAACAATAATAGGGTAATGGTACTGGTAAGTTTTTTCATTTTTTATTTTTGTTTTACTCCTTTAGACTAGTAAAAGAGTAATAGGTTTCATTTACAAATGGTAAAAATTTGTTAAAAAAGGCTTTCATTTTTTAAGAAATTCAATTACTTTGATTTCCTCACGGGCAATAATTGCTTTTTTGTCAGTGATTAAAATAGGCCTTTCGATAAGTATTGGGGTATTGATCATTATAGTAATAAGTTCTTGGTCAGTAAAATTTTGTCCTTTATAATTTTCAATCCAAATTTTTTCTTTCTGGCGAATCAATTCTATTGGAGTTATATTTAATTTTTGAAGTAGGTTTTTTAATTCATCCGCTTTTGGTGGAGTGGTTAAATAAGAAACGATTTCGAATTCTTTTCCTGAAGATTCTAGTAATGCCAGGCAACTTCTTGATTTACCACAGCGGTTATTGTGAAAAATTTGTAACATTTTTTTTATTTTTTTATAGAAATTATGAGAAATAAATAGGTACTTTTAAGGAGTGCAAATGTATATGAACTATATCATAAATCTATTTAACAAACTGTTAATACTATGTTTTTAGAACAAGGAGTTACTCCCCAAAATCATTTCTATAAATACCTAATAGGTTCGCTCATTATTATTATCGCAGCTTTTGTAGGTCAAGTCCCGATGATGGTCGCGGTTTTTTTTAAAGCAGCAACAGATCATAAAACTGTACCAATGACAAATGAGGGTTTGATGCATTTTTTTGAACCAAACACTACTTTATTTTTAATGTTATTGTCTTTTGTTTTTGCTTTGTTTGGAGTTTTTTTAGTAATAAAAAAGATTCATAAACAAACAATAATTTCAGTTACCACAGCCAGATCCAAAATAGATTGGAAACGCGTGTTTTTTTCATTTACACTTTGGGCAATAGTTGGAATAGGAACCACTTTGATAGAATGGTTTGTAACTCCAAGTCATTTCGAAATTAATTTTAAACCCATCCCTTTTTTGATTTTAGCGAGTATTGGTTTTTTGTTAATTCCTATCCAAACTAGTACCGAAGAATACGTTTTTAGAGGATATCTGATGCAAGGATTTGCTAATTTGGCTCGAAATAAATGGTTTCCTCTACTTATGACTTCTCTTATTTTTGGATTGATGCATTTGTCTAATCCTGAAGTTGCCAAAATGGGGAACGGAATCATGATTTATTATATAGGTACGGGGCTTTTTCTTGGTGTTATCACTTTGATGGATGATGGAATGGAATTGGCGCTAGGTTTTCATGCAGCAAACAATCTAATAGGGGCTTTATTGGTAACTTCTGATTGGTCCGCGTTTCAAACGCATTCTATCTTGAAAGATGTCTCAGAATCTACCTTTGGTTTTGATGTTATCTTGCCCGTAATACTAATATACCCAATACTTTTGATTATCTTTGGTAGGAAATACAATTGGAATAATTGGAAAGAAAAACTTACAGGAAATATACAATAACTTACGTCTCATAAATGAATAAATTACTAGTACTATGAAAACAGTAACATATAAGAATGTTCATAATCATTTTAAATTTAATGGAGTTCACTTAGATCGTGAACAACTATGTATGGTGGCCTATTCTTTTGTTAAAGAAGGAGCCGATTTTCAAAAATCTCTCGGTGATTTTTTAATTGATTGGTTTGATAACAAATCTTTTATCGAAATGAATACTTCTGGGACTACTGGAATTCCAAAATTGATCCGAATTGAAAAAGAAGCGATGGTCAATTCGGCTTTAGCGACAGGAGATTTTTTTGATTTAAATCCAGGGGATAGAGTTTTGCATTGCCTTCCAGCAGATTATGTTGCAGGTAAAATGATGTTTGTGCGTTCTTTTATTTTAGGATTAGATATGGATTTTGTAGAGCCTAATTCAAACCCTTTGGAATATAATGATGAGAAATATGATTTTGCTGCTCTGGTTCCACTACAAGCCAAAAATTCGTTGGACAAACTAAAAAACATTAAAAAAATTATTATTGGTGGCGTAAAAATTCATAAGTCTCTCGAGCAAGAATTAGTGAAATTGCCAAATGAAATATATGAAACCTACGGAATGACCGAAACAATTACTCATATTGCTGCTAAACGAGTGGGAGAAAAAGCTTTTAGTGTACTACCCAATGTAACGGTTTCTACAAATGAACACAATTGTTTGATTGTTCATGCCAAAAACATTAACGCAGACCCTATTGTAACTAATGATATTGTAGAATTAGTTTCAAATAAACAGTTCATTTGGCTAGGTCGTTTTGATAACGTGATTAATAGTGGTGGAATTAAGTTAATTCCAGAGAAAATTGAAGAAAAATTATCTACTCATATTCCAAGGCGTTATTTTGTGTATGGTCAAGCCGATGATGTTTTGGGTGAAAAAGTGGTATTGTATGTTGAGGGCGAACCAATGTCAATTGACGATGCTGTTTTTACTTCTTTAGATAAATATGAGAAACCAAAAAACATTGTTTTTATTCCAGCATTTAAAGTTACGGCCACTGGTAAAATAGTCCGTAAAGAAAGTATTGATTCTATATAATTTGAATAGATTTGTTATAAAAAAAAGAGCTGAAAAAATTAATCAGCTCTTTTTTTATGGTTTATGTTTGAATCACTCCTAAATTAAATTTTTTCTCAATTGGAGCATGATTGGCAGCTTCAATTCCCATCGAAATCCAAGTTCGGGTATCTAAAGGATCAATGATTGCATCAGTCCATAATCGTGACGCAGCATAATAAGGAGAAACTTGCTCGTCATATTTTGCTTTAATCTTAGCAAATAATTCGGCTTCTTTTGCTTCATCTACCACTTCGCCTTTTGCTTTCAGTGAAGAAGCTTCAATCTGTGCCAATACTTTTGCCGCTTGAGTACCTCCCATAACAGCTAATTCTGCACTTGGCCAAGCAAAAATTAATCTAGGATCATAAGCCTTGCCACACATAGCATAATTACCTGCACCATAGGAATTCCCAACAATTACAGTGAATTTTGGTACCACCGAATTAGATACTGCATTAACCATTTTGGCACCATCCTTAATGATTCCGCCATGCTCAGACTTTGAACCCACCATAAATCCAGTAACATCTTGTATGAAGACTAAAGGGATTTTCTTTTGGTTACAATTGGCAATAAATCGAGTAGCCTTATCAGCAGAATCCGAATAAATCACACCGCCAAATTGCATTTCACCTTTTTTGGTTTTGACTACTTTACGCTGATTGGCAACAATACCTACTGCCCAGCCATCAATTCGCGCATATCCAGTAATTATAGTTTGTCCATAGCCGTCTTTGTAGGGTTCAAATTCAGAATTATCTACTAGACGATTGATGATTTCGAGCATGTCATATTGTTCGTTTCTGGCTTTCGGAAGTATTCCGTAAATCTCTTTTTCATCTAAAGCAGGTTTTTCTCCTTTTACGCGATTAAATCCTGCTTTTTCGAAATCCCCAATTTTGCCTACAATATTTTTGATTTTATCCAAAGCATCTTTGTCATCTTTGGCTTTATAATCAGTAACTCCAGAAATTTCGCAATGTGTTGTAGCTCCTCCCAAGGTTTCATTATCAATGCTTTCGCCTATGGCAGCTTTGACCAAATAACTTCCCGCTAAGAAAATACTTCCAGTTTTATCTACAATTAAGGCTTCATCGCTCATGATAGGCAAATAAGCACCACCGGCAACACAACTTCCCATTACAGCAGCAATTTGGGTAATTCCCATACTGCTCATTTGAGCATTGTTTCTGAAAATTCGACCAAAGTGTTCTTTATCAGGAAAGATTTCATCTTGTAAGGGTAAATATACTCCGGCACTATCCACTAAATAAATAATAGGAAGGCGGTTTTCCATTGCTATTTCTTGCGCTCTTAGATTTTTTTTTCCAGTTATTGGGAACCAAGCTCCAGCTTTGACGGTTGCATCATTGGCAACGACTATACATTGTTTTCCTTGGATATATCCAATCTTTATAACAACACCTCCAGAGGGGCATCCCCCGTGTTCGGCATACATTCCATCTCCCACAAAGGCTCCTATTTCAACGCTTTTATTCGAATCATCTAATAAGTAATCGATTCGTTCTCTGGCGGTCATTTTACCTTCGGCATGGAGTTTTTCTATTCTTTTTTCGCCTCCGCCTAATTTTACTTTTGCAAGTTTATGGCGCAATTGTGACAATAAAAGTTTATTGTGGTCTTCGTTTTGATTGAAGTTTAAATCCATAGTAGTTTAAGCTAGTTTTTTTAAGCAAGCTAATTTACGAAAAGGATTGAAATATTATCAAAAGGTCTTTTGTTTTGAGTAAAAAAGAAAATATTTTTTTGTTTATAACGCAAAAAAGCAGAAAATTAATTCTGCTTTTTTGTGAATTTGTTAAAATATATAATCTATTTTCTAGTTTCGTTTACTAATCGCTTTAGAATTGCCCATTGTCTTAGCGCATCTTTGGCAGCAATTGCAGGATAACCTAAAACGACTTTGCCAGCAGGTACATCACAAGTAACACCAGATCCAGCACCAACAGTTGCTCCAGCACCAATAGTAGTATGGTCTTTTATAGATGCGCTTCCGCCAATGACTACTCCGTCTTCTAAGGTTACAGAACCTGCTAAGCCGCTATGACCCGCCATTATACAAAAACGCCCCAATTTACTGTTGTGACCAATTTGAACTAAATTATCTATTTTGCAACCATCGCCAACAATCGTCGAACTGAATTTTCCCCTGTCAACACAAGAATTCGCTCCAATTTCTACACTATTACCAATGATAACATTGCCAATTTGCGGTATTTTTACTAATCCTTTTTCATTACAAAAACTAAACCCAAATCCATCAGCACCAATGGTAGCATTTGGATGAAGGATACAGTCATTGCCAATATGGCAACGCTCTCTTACTACAACGCCTGACCAAATGGTACTTCCGTTTCCGATACTTGAAAAATCCAAAAGAGTTACATTGGGATAAATAGTTACGTTTTTACCAATGACTACATTTGGTCCAATATAACATCCAGCTCCAATTTTAGAGCCTTCACCAATGATTGCGGTATCATCAATACATGCGGTGGGGTGTACAACAAAATCAAATTGAGGTGGGGCAGGAGCAAAAAGTTCAAGTAATTGGGCCATCGCCAATTCTGCATTTTTTACTTTTATGAATGTTCTATTAGTGCCAGGTTCTATGCTAATGTCCTCATTCACAATTGCAGCGCTTGCTTTTGAAGTACTCCAGTATTTTTCATATTTTTTATTTCCAATAAAAGATATTTGATTTTCAACAGCAAGTTCTAATTGTTCGGGCGAAGTAATATTTTGGGAAAATGTTCCAATTATTGTGCCTTTTAAAACATTATTTATTTCTTGAATGGAATACGATTTCATTAAGCTAATTGATGTATTTGTGGTATTAGAAGCCAAATTAAACAATTTACAATCAGTATACCTAATAATTTAACTTTATAATTATAAATAAAAGAAATTTATAAGAATGTATTCGATGTAAAATGGAGTACAAGCTATCAAAAAAAAAACGACTACTAAAAAAATGTAGTCGTTTGGTATGTTATGAAATAATGGATTATTCTTCTTCTTTTTGGCCCATCATCATTAAGAAAGCCTTTAAAAATGGGTCAATATTACCATTCATCACACTGTCAACATCACTAGTTTCTTGTCCTGTTCGAACATCTTTTACTAATTTATAGGGATGCATCACATAGTTTCTTATTTGTGATCCCCATTCAATTTTCATTTTTTTGGCTTCAATTTCGTCTCGAAGTGCTTGTTTCTTTTTTAACTCAATTTCGTACAATTGAGATTTCAACAATTGCATGGCTTTGGTCTTATTATCTAATTGTGATCGCGTTTCTGAATTTTCAATAATAATGCCGGTTGGGTGGTGACGCAAACGAACTGCTGTTTCGACTTTATTTACGTTTTGGCCACCGGCTCCACTAGATCTCATCGTCTCCCAAGAAATAGCGGCAGGATTAATTTCTATTTGTATCGTATCGTCAGCAAGTGGGTAAACATATACTGATGCAAAAGAAGTATGTCTTTTGGCATTACTATCAAATGGAGAAATACGAACCAATCGATGCACGCCATTTTCTCCTTTTAGATAGCCAAAAGAATAATCGCCTTCAAATTCTAATGTGACTGTTTTTATCCCAGCCGATTCTCCCTTTTGAAAGTTCAATTCTTTGATTTTGTACCCATACTTTTCGCCCCACATGATGTACATTCTCATTAACATTTCTGCCCAATCGCAACTTTCGGTTCCACCAGCTCCAGCAGTTATTTGCAAAACAGCGCTTAAGGTATCTCCTTCATCTGAAAGCATATTTTTGAACTCTATTGCTTCGATGTGATTTTGAGCTAAAGCATATTGTTCGTCTAGTTCGTCAATGCTAAGTTCGCCTTCTTTGTAAAAATCATATGCCAGTTGCAATTCTTCGGCAAGCGTTGCGGCTTTATCGTAATCCTCGATCCATTTCTTCTTATTACGTAGGTTTTTTACAATGATTTCGGCTTCTTTTGCATTATTCCAAAAGTCTGGAGCAAAAGTTTTTTCTTCTTCATTAGTGATTTCAATGAGTTTAGCATCAACGTCAAAGATACCTCCTCAACGCACCAAGGCGCTCCACAATACCTTTAATTTGTTCGGTAGTTGTCATAAATTATTATTAATTTTGTTTTGCAAAAATATAAAAAAAATACCACAG
>CAUPCW010000083.1:0-15263 GCA_963509895.1 uncultured Flavobacterium sp. | reverse complement strand
TGTACTTGATAGAGCATTTTTGGCGTAAATTCTTTTCTTCCTTGCATGTTTAAATTTACATAAAAGCACGCTTTTTAATGTTTCCTTTTTGTTATATTTGAGTAGTTGTGCAACAAGCACACACGCTACAAGCAATTTGGGTATTTGGCTTAATTTGAAATTGGTTTGTATTTGGAAGATTTGGCTAATCCGAATATTAGTCTTAATTTAGTCCCAAACCCGCTGTAGTGCCAAGACGTTAGCCGTCAGTTTAAAAGACGTAACGTGCTAAAAACACGAAAATGACAACAAAAAGTAATATATTTGATAGAATTAAAAATTATTTGGATATAAGATATGGATGGATAATTAAGGCGTGGAAAAGTAAAGTTCGTGTTACACCATCGGGCGATATTTATATAAAAGGGAGTGAAGTTTTTAAAGGTCGTGAAAAAGAATGGAGAGATTATTTAACAGAAATTGAAAAACAAATTAAAATCTCTAAATAATGCCAAACATTGAACTTCTATTTTTACTTCCAATATTAGGTTGATATATTTTCTTGACTACTTTCTACCTTACAAAGTTCCAACATAGCAGAATTAAAACACAAAGACTTATTTTTAATAGTATTGTAGCATCAATTGGCTTATTGTTTTTATCTTATTATTTTGACAAAATATTTTTAAAAAATTGTTTTGTTTGTGTAAGAGAGTTTGGAAAAAACCTAATTCCGTTTAAAGTTGAAAATTTCAATCTATTTCTCTTCTCACTTCTTTTTTCTTATGGCTTGGCTAAATTTTTAAATTGGCTATTACCTCGAAATGTTTTAATGTGGTACGTTATTTATAGATGGGGCGATGAATTTGAGAAACTTTACTATGACTCTATGAATGAAGAAGATTATAGTAAAAAATTAATAATGATTACAACAGACAGTAATAAAGTTTATGTTGGATATATATTAAGAATATCAAAACCGATATTAACACAACAAATAGAAATTGTTCCAATTGTCAGTGGTTACAGAAAATCAGAAACTAAAAAAGTCCAATTCACAACACCTTATTTCTCAACTTACAGGAAACTTTCAACAGAACACGGATTTGACTTTACTGAAGAAGAAACCGCAGTAATTTTACCAAAAGAAAAGATTGTTTCTGTATCAAGGTTTTATCCAATCGTCTATAAAGAGTTTCAAGAACAAATGCAACTAATTGAAAATAATAGAATATCTAATTAACTAAAATAAACATTATGAAAAATCCACAAAAAACAATCGGTTATATTTTAATATTTCCACCTGTGTTATCAGTATTATTGTTTACAGTAAATCTTTTATTTTCAAATTGTGGTAATTTGTTTAGTATGTATAATTTAAGTAGTAATTGGACAGGTTATGTTGGATTTAGTAACAATGGTGATGGTGGCGGTGGAGGTTATATGTCAGCTACTCCCGTATATTTTGGACTAATGGCTATTGCAGGTGCATATCTAATAAAAAACTCAAAAGAATAAAAAACCGAACGGCTAACACACGCTACAAGCGATTTGGGCAATTGGTTTAATTTGAAGTTGGTTTTGTATTTGGAAGTTTTGGCAAATCCAAAGAATGAGCTTTATTTAATCCCAAACCCGCTGTAGTGCCAAGATGTTGGCAGTAATCGCAAAAAAAAAGCAAACCTATATCTATTCCGTCCTAAATTCATATATTTGTACGTATAAATATTTTACGCTATGGATACTAAACTCACATTGAAGCTTGACCAAGAGATAATTGAAAAAGCTAAACATTATGCTTCTGAAAAAAAATTAAGCTTATCTCGAATTATAGAAAACTACCTTAATTCTTTGACTTCAGATAAAACAAATAATGACATACAAATTTCACCGTTTGTAAAAAGTCTTTCTTCAGGAATTAAAATTCCAGCTGATTATGATTATAAAAAAGATCATGCTGATTATTTAGAACAAAAATACAAATGAGCAGAATTTTTTTAGACACTAACGTTATATTAGATTTGTTGGGGGAAAGAGTTCCTTTTTTTGATTCTATTGCTAAAGTTGCTACTTTGGCTGATCAAAAAAAACTTGCTATAATTGTCTCACCTCTTTCATTCACGACAATAGATTATGTTTTGAATAAATATGAAAGTTCCGAATCTGTTCTGAATAAACTTCGAAAGTTTAAAATAATCTGTGAGGTTTGTGAGGTTAATGAGGAAACAATTGACAAAGCGTTGAATTCGAATTTCAAAGATTTTGAAGATGCTGTTCAATATTTTATTGCTTTACAATCTAACTGCTCAATAATTATAACTAGAAACGGAAAAGATTTTAAGAATTCTACAATTCCAATTATGACAGCTGAGGAATATTTAAGTAGCATTATATAAAGTGACTATTGCCAACACAACCTACAACGGATTTGGGCATTAGGCTTAATGGATAGATGGTTTTGTATTTGGCAGTTTAGCGATAACCGAAAAATAAATCTTAATTTAGAACCCAAACCCGCTGTAGTACCAGAACGTTAGCCGTCATTGTAGAGCGACCGTAATCAATAGACAAACAAAGAATTAATGGCAGAAAAATTTCCTACAATAAACAGTACACTTTCACCAAATGAACTTGGAAAACTAATTCAACAAAAATTTGGACTAAGCGACAAAACCAAATGTAGTATATTTCGACTTGCAATGAACCATTTATACATTGTTCAAGACGGTGAAAATAAATTTGTTTATAGAGTTTACACACATAATTGGCGGACAAAATTAGAAATTGAAGAGGAATTAAGACTTTTAACTCACTTAAAGGAAAGCGACCGACAAGTTGCATTTCCAATTGCAGACAAATCGAACAAATTAATTCAAGAAATTGAAGCACCAGAAGGAAAAAGATTTGGTGTTTTATTTTCGTTTGCCAAAGGCACAAAGACAGCAAAATTTACAGAACAAACAAGTTTCTTAATAGGACAATCATTAGCCAAAGTTCATTTATCGGCTGAAAATTTTGAACTAACAAGAACCTCTTACAATGCTGAAAATTTGCTTAAAGATTCAGTTTTAAAAACAAAGGAGTTCTACAGTAAAAACATTGACGAAATTGAATTTTTAGAAAAACTGTCTGTTTTCTTAACAGACAAAATGGAAAATATTGACAAACGTAAAATGAGGTACGGAAGTGTCCATCTTGATGTTTGGTTTGACAATCTGCATATTGATGATGAAACAAGAATAACTTTTTTTGACTTCGATTTTTGTGGAAATGGTTATTTATGTTTCGATATTTCTTATTTTCTGTTTCAGTTGCTTGCAACAAATTTAAACGAAGAAGAATATCAAATAAAAGCAGACGGCTTCATAAAAGGTTACGAAACCGTAACAGAAATAAGTAACGAAGAAAAAGAATTCATAAATCATGGCTGTTTAGCAATTATGATGTACTACATTAGTGTTCAGTGCGACAGATTTAACTATTGGACAAATATTTTCCTAAATGAAGACCATTTAAAAAGAATGGTTGGAAATTTGAAAAGGTGGATTAAATATAACAAAATTGAAATAAACACGACTGAAAAAACAACGAACGGCTAACAGGCGTTTGGCAAGATTTGGGTTTTAGGCTTAATTTGAAGTCGGTTTTGTATCAGGAAAGTTTTGTTTTTAACCGAAAAACCTCGCATCTTTAATCCCAAACCACGTTTAGAGCGAGAACGTTGTACTGGAGTTGCACAGAAAATACGCATATAAAAAACATGAGAAAAAACATCAGAAAAAACATTTTTTACATAAAAAAACTAAATGCAGAAACGTTAAAACTAGCAAATAACGTCTAACTAAAATTACAACCTAACAGCCGTTTGGCAATATTTTAAATGAACACATACACAATAAATAAAGCGACAATTAAGGAGTCAGAATTAATTTCAAAATTAATCTGCGAACTATTAAAGGATTTCAATCAACGAAGTGGAAGCAACTTTATGATTGATAAATCTAAAATTGAAGAGACTTGCAAAGAATTGTTACCAAGAGATAATTTTGCAGGATTCATAGCAATAGATAACATAACGAATGAAGCTATCGGAATGATAACAATAGCACAAGGAACGGCTATTTACAACGGTGGAGACTTTGGAGTTATAACAGAATTGTATGTTGACAGAAACATTAGAAGTAACGGAATCGGAAAACTTCTAATTAAAAATGCTTTAGAATTTGCAAGAACGAAGAATTGGAACAAAGTAGAGGTCGGTGCTCCTAGCAAGGATGAGTGGCCTAGAACAATTGAATTTTATAAAAAGAATGGATTCGAAGAAAAAGGCCCTAAACTTAGGGTAAATATATAAAAAGATATAATTTCGAATTACAATATGTTGTAGCAATTTCGAAGCAAAACTAAATATTTCAAAATTTGCAAAAAAAGAATAATTGCGGTAAAAATAACCATCACATATCAGCTACAATCGATTTGGGTATTTGTATTTATGGGAATAAGGTTTTGTATTTTGAATAATTTGCTTCGCCTGTTCGCTATTGCTCGGGTGGTAAATCCGAAAATAGGGCTTAATTTAGTATCAAACGCATTTAGCGCGTGAATGTTGGAAGTAATGCAACCGAATCAAAAACTAAAAAATTGAATGCCAACCATAATTAAAAAATATCAAAATGAAAAGGACCCTAATAGCATTTTTTATTCTAGCAACTTGTCTTACAACCCAAGCGCAAAAAGTAAATACTAATCAAAAGAATAAGGCAATGACTCAAATGGAAGATAGACTTGCGTTAAAAGAATTGGTCGATATTTTCTCGATACTTGCCGACCAAAAAAAGGCCCAAGAACAGACTTTGCTATTTACAGAAAATGCAGAAGTCGTGTCAATTATGAACGGACAAGCAAACCCACCATTAATTGGAAGAAAACAAATTGGCGAAACTTTCGCAGGGTTTTTAAGCCTTTTTGAAACAGTTTACCATCTCAACGGACAACAAACGGTAAGCATCAATGGGAATTCAGCAACGGGAATTTCATATTGCCAAGTAACCCTTATTGGAATTGAAAACGGAAAGAAAATGAAAACTACTTTCGGTGTTATTTACAATGATGAATTTTTGAAGGTAAACGGACATTGGTTAATAAACAAAAGAAGGTCTAATTTTACTTGGACTGAAAAAACAGAATTTAAACAGTAAGCATTTTAAGTGTTCTACATATAAATACACTACAAACTTAGCTACAAAAGATTTTGACAATTAGCTTGATGAGAAAATTGCTTTAAATTTAGGTTTCAAAATCTCACAGCTTACAAATTATTATAAGTAACAAAGTTATCTAATCATTAGATTTTTTTCTGAAATCAATTAAAAATAAGCTAAAAATAGAAATATTATGAATCCTACTAGCGAGGCTAAAATATACATTTCTAGAGTCTTAGTGTATTCCATAGAAAAATATACGAAGCTTTTGTAAACCCAAAGCATTTAAAAAAGGGTCACACCTGAAATAGCTATTTTACTTGTTGTTACTTTCAGCATTTTGATTTTTTACGGTATAGGTCTTGGTTACTCGTTTGCGAAAGGGATAGCAGCGGCATCCTTTTGTAGCTCTCGTTTTTTCTACGAGAGTTACAAAAGATATAGCGGATAGCCCGACTCTTAGTCTCGTTCCTTAAAAACGAGACTAAGAGTTTCGCCCAAATAACTAGGTCTATAATTTTTTCTCGGTATCCGTATAGTTTCCGGTTATTTTAACATTGCTTCCTTTAGTGACTTTTCCATAAATGGTTATGGAAGAGCCAGTACCAATAAAAGTTAAATTGGAATTGCTATTTAATACTAAATCTCCATAAATCACTACGGCACCACTTACTTTCATTTCTGCATTGCTGTTTATAGTCAATCTTGTATTTTCTCTATATCGCCCTTGACTTAACGTGCCACTCATTTCAAACAAACTGTTGCTGTTGAGTGTTAGATCATTTTGCACGGAGAGTGCCCCACAATGAATGAGACTAGCTTGTGCATTTATGATGATTGAGGACAAAGCTGTACTACCAGCATAAGCCGCTTTTTGATTGGAATTAAGTATTAGGTTAGCCCCTCCGGAATACGTTGGAAATCCAGTACAATTTATTGGATTGGATTTTCCTTCAATTTTAATGATTTTTAGTCCTCCTTTACCACTAGCCACATAAATATAGTTGTCTTTGGATTTTACATAATTTGAAGAACCATTGATAGCGATTCTACCTAACCAATCCAATTGATTTCCAGTTTCATAGACGGATATTCCTGCCGCTCCATTGGCTACAAATGTTTTGTCATCATTTACAGAAACCGCATTAGTTACAACATCATTTGGGTCTATCGCATCGTTTTGAACAGAAACAATAGGAATTGATTGAATTTTTTGACCTGTGGCAATAGCATATACTCCTGCTCCTTTAAACCCTTCTGCAACAATTAGCTTTTGCTTATGCACATCCATGGTGCGTTTAGCACCTTGAACATCAGTCGAAGTAGTAAATGAACGTGAAAAGGCTAAGTTATTTTCTTTATAAATTTGAACACCTTGTGTACCGCTTAAAGTAATAACTTCATCATTGTATAATAATACCGAACGTAAATCCCCTTGAGCTACAGTCCCCGATTGTTGATTACTTCCTAACGTATTTTTGAATAAACTTCCCTTATCTCCTGATACAGAAAAGTAAGCGCTTCCATTTGCTACTATATCAGTAGTAACTTGTCCTTGTAGCGGTACAATGGTATAGTTCTCTGTAAGCAAACCATTATTTAGTTTCATCACAATTACCACCGAAGGACTTGAAAGATTCGGATTTTTGTCCATATCTGTTGCAGCGCCAAGTAATAATTGTCCGTTGGTATAAGTCAATGAAGTAATATCCGTATTCTTGACGAAAGCCGTTGTAACAATTTTTGGTTTATACGGATCCGAGATATCAATAACGTCTACAGCACCCGAATATTTTTCGCCTTGAGTGGTGTAGGCAACATAAGCATATTTGTCGTTTACATAGACATGATTGGCTTGAAGTTGGTTTCCTAAATCATCTTTTGGAGCATTAACCTCTGCTATTTGAACTAAAGGAAAATCATTAGCCGAATTGGCAACATTGCTTTTTCCTATAGTGTTAGATATACTAATAACTCCTGAACCTTCAAAACTGATACGTTTATTTAAATTGGATAAATTACCATCAACTACTATCAACGAATTATTGGAACTGTCTGAATTAGGATCGTCATTTTTATCACAAGAAATAAAAAAAAACAATGCTATAACTGTTAAAACGAGTGCTCTACTATTCATATGTTGTTGTTTTTTAATTATTTACAAAATTAAAAATAGATTTATGTACTCCATTTTAATTAACTAAATTTAACTCGAAGTAATACAAATTAACCAACTTAGGATTACAATTAATTCAACAGCTTTAGGTTGCAAACCAAATTTTATTCTTATCATAACAAAAAACTAACATTTGATCAATTATTGATTCTTTTGCTAATTTTACTATTTTGTAACTTTATCTTAAATTAAAATCATGAATAGCATCATTACTACACAAATTGCATTGCATCTAAAACAAGTCTATTTTGGAGGCAATTGGTCTACGTCTAACTTTAAAAACCAGGTGGATGATATGACTTGGCAGGAGGCTAATTTCAATTTAAAAGAAGGAAATAGCGTGGCAAAATTACTGTTTCATTGTAATTATTATATAGCAGGATTGATTCCAGTTTTGCAAGGTGGAACTCTTGATATTAAAGACAAATTTAGTTTTGATGCTCCAAACATTAGGTGTGAAGCCGATTGGGAACAGCTGAAAAATAAATCGTGGGAGGAAGTGATGCTTTTTGTTTCTTTGATTGAACAATTACCTGACAGCTGTCTTTTTGAAGATTTTGTGGATGCAAAATATGGGAACTACTACAGAAACTTAATCGGTGTAATTGAACATTGTCATTATCATTTGGGGCAAATAGCGTTGCTTAAAAAAGAGGTAAAACACATTTCAATTTAACCAAACTGGATGGTATTACGCCCATTTTTATGTGAATGAATGGTAAATAAATTTCTGATCCTTTGAAAATCAAAAAACATATGTCATTATACTTTATATTTGAACTTTCTTAAAAACGATACTATAATGAAAGCGTCTTTTTCTCTATTACTGTTGTCTTCTTTGGTTCTTTTTTCATGTAAAAAAGAAGAAGACACTCCTACTACCAACGCAAAAACCAATGTAGTTCCTTTTACCCAAATGGCTACTACTCCAACTTCTACTGCCACTACAACCGCAAGTAATTCTGCTTATGTAGGTAAAGAAGAAAAGAAAGAAAGTGTCATGTATCAATACAAATATACTGTGGTAAAAAATCCTAATGCCGCAGTAGCTACAACTACAACTGTTACACCACCCGGCATGAATCCGCCACACGGACAACCTAAACATAGATGCGATATTCCAGTGGGTGCACCATTGAACTCTCCAGTTGCCAAAACTGCAACTGCTCCCAAAACTACAGTAGTTACAACGCCTGCCGTAGCTACTGGCAACAATGTACCAACGCTTTTAGCTACTACACCAGAAACCACTTCAACTCCAGAAGGTATGAATCCGCCTCATGGTCAACCCAAACACCGTTGCGATATTGCAGTAGGCGCCCCATTACCCAAAGAGTAATAACACAACATTAATTGCATTTTATGATTACACAAGCCACCATAGCAGATGCAGCTGAATTATCAGCACTTATCAACTCGGCCTATCGTGGCGAAGCCTCTAAAAAAGGATGGACTACCGAAGCGAATTTACTTGAAGGCACACGTACATCAGAAGAAGAACTAACGACTATTATTTCATCTCCAAATCATTATTTATTGAAATTTACCAGTAACGAAAAAATTATTGGTAGTGTATTGCTAATCGCCAAAAATGAAGCTTTATATCTTGGCATGCTAACGGTTTCTCCTGAACTACAAAATGGAGGTATTGGCAAACAATTGCTTGCTGTAGCCGAGGAACACGCAAGATCTTTGGGATTGAACGCCATACAAATGACCGTCATCGGTATTCGAAAAGAGTTACTGAATTGGTACCTTCGCAAAGGTTATGAGGATACCGGAAAGCGAGAACCCTTTCCCTTTGGAGAAGGCGACAAAGCCCTTACTTCGGCACCATTAGACTTTATGGTTTTGGAGAAAAAACTATCCTAAATCAATTACTTTATTAAAAAATTATTAAGAAATCAAAAAAAACAACTCACACAAATAAAAAAGCAATCATTAATCAATAAAAAACACAGTAAAAACATATTTTTAACATTTTTTTAGCTACATTAGCAATAGAACACAATGTTTTTTTTTCACTAAAAATTAGTAAAAGATGAGATTCTTTTCTTTTGTATTTCTTTTTTTAATCACTTTTAATTTACAAGCTCAGTTCCTTCGGAAAAAGAAAAAAAAGAGTATCACATATGAAAACATTATCATTAGTGATTCAGCTACTCAGCATTTGGTCAATGCCGTTCAGTTCGAGACTGTTTCCAAAAAAGATTCGCTAACCTTCTATAATGCTGAATTCAAGAAATTTAAAGCTTTCCTAAAAGCCACCTATCCTTTAGTTTTTGAAACTTGCACCGAAGTCCCCTTCAACTCCCACTCAATTCTCTTAAAATGGGAAGGATTAAATCCTAGTCTAAAGCCCAACCTATTTATGGCACATCAAGACGTAGTCCCTGCCAAAAATCAAAAAAACAAATGGCAAAATCCTCCTTTTGAAGGAGTGATCAAAGATGGACAAATCTACGGGCGAGGCACACTCGACGATAAATCTTCATTAATAGGATTGCTAGAAGCCGCTGAATATGCTCTTAAAAATAACTTTGAGCCTTTAAGAACGATTTACTTTGTTTTTGGCGATGATGAAGAAACTTATGGAAATGGTGCCAAAGAAATTGCCGATTGGTTCATTACAAACAAAATTGAGTTTGAATTCATACTAGATGAAGGGCCAGGCGTTGGGCTAGATATTATCCCAGAAGTCGCCAAACCTATTGCTTTTATTGGTATTGCCGAAAAAGGATATGCCACCGTAGAACTGACCGTCAATCAAGAAAGTGGTCATTCCTCAATGCCTTCTAAGCATACCGCCATTGGCCTGTTAAGCCAAGCAATAGCCAATATCGAAAACAAACCTTTTCGCGCTCATTATCACGGCCTAGCTAAAAAAATGTTTGACGGAATTTCTCCTGAAATGGATTTTTCTAAAAAAATTATTTTCAGAAACAGTTGGCTATTTAGCGGCTTAATCAAAAAAGAATTGTCTAAAAAAAATTCCACCAATGCATTAATACGAACCACCGCAGCCACTACAATGTTTACCTCAGGAGAATCAGAAAATGTGCTTCCTCACAAAGCCTCGGCCACCATCAACTTTCGATTAATTCCTGGCGACTCAATTAAAGACATTATGCCTTATCTCAAAAAAGTCATCGATAACCCTAAAGTAAACGTAAGTTTTAAAGGAGAAGCCGTTAACGCCTCACCCATTGCGAAAAAAAAATCGGTGGGTTACCGCGCTTTGGAGAAAAGTTGCAACGAAATTTTCCCAAAAGCAATTATTGCACCCGTTTTGGTTATTGGCTCTACCGATTCTCGACATTTTAACCTAACTTGTAGTAACATCCTTCGGTTTATTCCCATGCATTTTAGCAATGCCGACTTGGAACATATTCACGGATTTGACGAACATGTTGAAATAGAAAATTACCATAATATGATTCGATTTTACATTCGATTATTCCAAAATCTTAATGATCTTTAATTTTATTGCAAATAATTTAAAAAACAGTAGAAATCGAAAATTGAATATCGCTAGTGAATTCTTTGCCACACGAAATAAAATCAATAAATTAGCGCCACTAAATTTTATATACAAAACACAATGAAAAATACGGCACTTACGCACATACATGAAGGTTTAGGAGCAAAAATGCTTCCTTTTGCAGGATACAACATGCCCATTCTTTATGAAGGAGTAAATGTAGAACACGAAATCGTTCGTAACGGAGTGGGCGTTTTTGATGTATCGCACATGGGAGAATTTTTCCTTTCAGGTCCAAATGCCTTGGCTTTGATCCAAAAAGTAACTTCTAATGATGCTTCAACGCTAACTATTGGAAGAGCTCAATATTCTTGTTTACCTAACAATGATGGCGGAATTGTAGATGATTTGATCGTTTACAAAATGGAAGAAGAAAAGTACCTTTTGGTAGTTAATGCTTCCAACATCGAAAAAGATTGGAATTGGATTTACTCACACAATGATTTAGGAGTTGTAATGGAAAATCTTTCGGATGACTATTCCTTATTAGCGATCCAAGGACCCAAAGCAGTGGAAGCCATGCAATCATTGACCACAATAAATTTATCAACCATTGCTTACTATCATTTTGAAGTAGCTGAATTTGCTGGTTTTAATGATATCATTATCTCTGCAACAGGATATACTGGCTCTGGCGGATTTGAAATTTATTGCAAAAATGACCAAGTTGAAACCATTTGGAACAAAGTGTTCGAAGCTGGTGCAGCATTCAATATTAAACCCATTGGTTTAGCGGCGAGAGATACTTTACGTTTAGAAATGGGATTTTGTTTGTATGGAAATGACATCAACGATACGACTTCACCATTGGAAGCTGGTTTAGGATGGATTACCAAATTCACAAAAGAATTTACGAATTCAGAAAACTTAAAAAAACAAAAAGAAGCAGGAGTTACCAAAAAATTAGTAGCTTTCGAAATGCAAGAACGTGCCGTACCAAGACATGATTATGAAATCGTAGATGCTTCTGGAGCTGTAATCGGAATTGTAACTTCGGGAACTATGTCACCTTCAATGAATAAAGGAATAGGTCTTGGCTATGTAACCACTGCCAATAGTACGATAGATAGCGATATCTTTATAAGAATTAGAAAGAATGACGTACCAGCCAAAGTGGTAAAACTTCCTTTCTACAAAAAATAAACAATCATGAAAAAAATTTTAGTAGTAGTCGTATTGATGACTAGCCAAATATGGGCTCAAAATGATAGTGCTACTTGTAAAATTCTTTCCAAAATAAATGCACTTATTCAAAAAGAGCATGTACAACCTAAACCGGTAGACGATAGTCTATCGGTTTTTGTTTTTGACAATTTGATTAATGATTTAGATCCCGCTCGTAATTTGTTTTTTAAATCAGAATATGATTCTTTGGCAAAAAATTACAGATTACACATTGATGATTTAATACAAAAAGGAGATTGTCAATTTATTTCGACAATTGAAAACATCTATCAAAAAGGACTGCTTCGAAACAAAGCCTTTTTAGAAAAATTAGAAAAAGACAGTATCGATTTTACTGTTCGAGACACTATAAGAATGTACAAGAAAGTCTTTCCGGTGTACATGACAGAAAGTGATTTTGATAAAATATGGCGAAAAAAAATACGCTTTGATGCTTTAACTGAAGTAGCAGCCAGTAGCAAAAATTTAGATTCTATTCAAAAACATTCTACATCACTCATCGCCTACAATAAAGAAATTGCTATTCAAAATGAGCTGTGCAAAATAAATGCTCAGCTCAAACGAAAAAGCACTATTGCCGAAAAGGTGTACTCGTTTTTTTGCACGTATTTTGACCCTCATACCAATTACTTTAGTGTAGACAGTAAGTCTAATTTTGTATCTTCATTATCCAAAGAAAGATTATCACTGGGTTTTTTGGTGACTTTGAACGAAAAAAATCAAATCATCATTGATGATATAGATCCCAATGGACCCGCTTTTAAAAATGGAAAACTCAAGAAAGGAGATCAAATTCTTTCTATCGCCAACGAGAAGGAAACACTAAAAGTAACTTGTGCTTCACTAGAGGAAATAGGCGAATTAATCATTTCTGATGCTAATAAAATCATCACTTTGATGGTCAAAAGAAAAGGAGAAAAAAACTTTAGCATCACGCTAGAAAAAGAAGTCATCAAAGACGAACTAAATACTGTTTTTAGCTATATTATAGAAAATAAAAACAAAATTGGATACATTAAAATCCCTAGTTTTTACTCGAATTTTGAAAGCAAAAACAGTAGCGGATGCGCTGATGATGTAGGTACTGAAATCGTAAAATTACAAAATGACGATATCGATGGCTTGGTTATAGACCTAATGGATAATGGCGGGGGTTCTATGGAAGAAGCCATAAAACTAGCCGGTTTATTTGTGCATCACGGTCCAATTTCTATAGTCGTAGATAATACCAAAAAACAACAAATCATTCAAGATCCATACCGTGGTTATTTATATAAAGGGCCTGTAATAATTTTAGTTAATGGAAATACGGCCTCGGCTAGTGAATTTTTTGCTACCATTTTGCAAGATTACAATCGAGCCATGGTCATTGGAAGTAGTACACTAGGTAAAGCAACCATGCAAACCATACTCCCTTTAGAAAATGAGGAAGAAAATTTTGTAAAAGTAACCATCAATAAATTCTACCGCATTACAGGCAAAAGTCATCAAAGTATAGGCGTAATTCCTGATGTGCAAGTTCCTATTATTTATGAATCAATCATTCAAAAAGAAAAGGATTATACCACAGCGTTCAAAAACGATGTGTTGCCAACTTCAATTGGTTTTACACCTTATGTAAAAAATAAATTGATTCATCAGTTAACCAAAAATAGTAATAAACGTGTACTTGCTAGCCCATATTTCAATAGTGTTATTGCCATGAATAAAAGAATTGACGAGTTAGTTAAATCTCCCAAAACAGTAATTCCAATGCAAATTGACACTGTTTTCGAAGAACAAAAAGCAGTTACTACTTTATGGGAAAACATCAACGCTTTTAAAGACGAGAGTATCAATTTGAATGTAAAAAACTCTTCTTTCAACGAATCCCTTTTGGGAGTTTACCCATCAGAAAGAGCCTTTAAAGACTCGCAAATCAAAGCTTTAAAAAACAATCATTATTTAAATGAGGCCATTCAAATCATCAACGATTTTTTTGTATTAAAATAGTGGATTGTATTATAAAAATTACAACAAAAGAATCCAAAATGAATTTGGTAAAATAAGGAATAACTGTATTTTTGCAGTTCAAAATAAAAATAGAAATGGGAAGAGCTTTTGAATTCCGAAAAGGTAGAAAAATGAAACGTTGGTCAGCAATGGCCAAAGCCTTTACTAGAATAGGTAAAGATATTGTAATGGCTGTAAAAGAAGGGGGGCCAAATCCTGACGCTAATTCTAGACTAAGAGCCGTTATTCAGAATGCAAAGGCAGCCAATATGCCTAAAGACAACGTTGAACGCGCTATTAAAAAAGCAACCGATAAAGATACTGCTAACTACAAAGAAGTGTTATTTGAAGGGTATGCACCTCACGGAATTGCAATTTTGATAGAAACCGCTACAGATAACAATAATAGAACGGTTGCCAATGTAAGAAGCTACTTCAACAAGTGCAACGGTACACTAGGCACACAAGGATCAGTAGAATTTATGTTTGATCATACTTGTAATTTTAGAATCCCAAAAGATGGCATCGATGCCGAAGAATTAGAATTAGAATTAATTGATTTTGGTGCCGAAGAAGTTTTTGAAGACGAAGACGGAATTTTAATTTACGCTCCGTTTGGAAGCTTTGGAACCATTCAAAAAGAACTTGAAAACAGAAGTTTAGATATCTTATCCTCAGGTTTTGAAAGAATTCCTCAAATCACAAAAAAACTTACAGAAGCCGAAATAGCCGATGTAGAAAAGTTGATAGAAAAACTCGAAGAAGATGATGATGTGATGAACGTGTATCACACTATGGAAGAGTAAGAATAAACGAAAAAATAAAATCCGACAAATTGAATTGTCGGATTTTTTTTGGCACTATATTTGGCAACTCCAAAAAGAGCCAAGATCAAATTTAACCCCAGAAATTGTATTAAACATGAAGAAAACTACTCTAATCCTATTCCTCCTTTTTATTATCAGTGGTTGCGGAGTAAAACAAACTCAACAATTAGTTAGCACCGGAAATTATGACGAAGCCATCAACAATGCTTTGGCTAACTTACGAACCAACAAAGACAAAAAGGGAAAACAAGACTACGTTTACCTACTCGAAGAAGCCTTTGCAAAAGCCAAAGAAAGAGATTTGAACAACATTCAAATGCTAAATATTGAATCCAATCCCAATCAAATCGAAAAATTGTACA
>CAUPCW010000082.1:0-15362 GCA_963509895.1 uncultured Flavobacterium sp. | reverse complement strand
TTGCTTAACTTTTTATACCCTTTTAATGCAAACACCTCAAAAAATAGCCGTTGTAGGTTCTGGTTTAGTTGGAACTTTATTGGCAATTTACCTGAAAAAATTAGGGCACACAGTGCATGTCTATGACAGAAGTCCAGACATAAGAACTGTTGAATTTTCTGGACGTTCTATTAATTTAGTGATGTCTAATCGCGGTTGGAAAACACTTCAGGATATTGGTCTTGAAGAAGAAATAAAAAAAATTGGTATTCAAGTAGATAAAAGAGGGATTCATCTTAAAGATGGGACTTTCACCACGCAGTTTTACGGAAAAGAAGGGGAGTCCATCTTTTCGCTTTCGAGAGGAGTTCTCAACAGAAGAATGATTGATTTGGCAGAAGAAGCAGGTGCTGAATTCTTTTTTAATAGAAAAATTTGGGATGTTTCTTTAGCGAATGCCTCACTTTATGAAGGAGAAACGGAGCAAGGGGAGTGGAAGGAATTAAAGTATGATATAGTTTTTGGAGCCGATGGCGCTTTTTCAAGAGTACGTCATCGTATGCAGCGTCAATCTCAATTTGATTATTCGCAAGAGTTCATGAAGATTGGCTATAAGGAATTGCATATTCCCGCGAATGAAGACGGAACCCATAAAATCGATAAAAACTCACTGCATATTTGGCCTCGTGGTAATTTTATGTTGATGGGTTTGGCTAACTTGGATGGAAGTTTTACTTGTACGTTGTTCATGCCTTTTGAAGGGGAAAATTCGTTTGAAAATTTAAAAGACGAAAAGACTTTAGTTGATTTTTTTGCAGAATACTTCCCCGACACTAAAGATGTAATTCCAGATTTGGTTGAAGATTTTTTTAGAAATCCAACAAGCTATTTGGTAATGACCAAATGTTTTCCTTGGACGCATAGTGATAAAGTGGCGTTAATCGGAGATTCTGCTCATGCGATAGTTCCTTTTTACGGTCATGGAATGAATGCTGGTTTTGAAGATATTACCACACTAAATGAAATGATTTCGAAATATGGCGACGATTGGAAAGCTATTTTTTCAGAATATCAAAAGTCAAGAAAACCAAATGCAGATGCAATTGCCGAACTTTCAAGACGAAATTTTGAAGAAATGAGTTCCAAAACTGCCGACCCGAAATTTTTACTGCAAAAGAAAATTGAGAAATGGTTTTCGGATAAGCATCCTGACAAATGGATGCCCTTGTACAGCCGTGTAACGTTTAGTTTGCAACCTTATGCTGAAGCTTTGGCTATTGGTGATTTTCAAAATAAAATTATGGAGGAGATTATGCAATTTCCCGATATTGCCCAAAAATGGGACAGCCCAGAAGTAGAAGAAAAAATTATTCAGTTATTGAATGAAAAATAAAAAAATCCCAAATCTAAACTTGATGCTAAATTTGGGTTTTTTGTTTTATTCGATTTGAAAATAAATGGTAGACCGATTTAAATGGTAGACATTATATTATTTCAATTTTATTCTTTTTCTTGAATGTCTTTATTAGGTCTTCAATGATTAAAAATTTCCCGCCCCAAACTTATATGTCCTTCAATGCTATGTGGTTCAAAAACAGATTACAAATTGAAATAGTGAGAGTGTTAATTGTTAAAATCATTATAATGAATGGGCTTTAGCCCATTCCAATTCAAATCTTACATGCCCTTTAATGCCTATTTGGTTCAATAAAAATTGGTGTTATTCGCGGTGGACTTTATTAAAATCAAAAGCGGGCGTGCAGATAGCAATATACTCACATGGCTCCTCAAATGGATTCGAATATTGAACACGCGTATTTTTTTGAATATGTATCGATTGTCCAGCTTCCAGAATTACCGTTTCTCCTTCGATTATAAATTGCTTTTTCCCTTTGATGATGTACGTGTATTCGTCAAACTCTGGGGTTTGAAAAGGTTCACTCCATTTAGGAGGCGCAATCATGTGTGCAATAGAAACCTCTCTATTTTGTGTAGTTGGGATGCCGTGATGTTCTTCAATTAGTTTTCCGTCTGTCGTCGGGACAATAAAAGGGGATTTTTGTAAGGTGTATTTTTTCATTTTTTATAGGTTTTCTTTTTTTTGCGTGAGGGATAAGAATAAGCTACCGAAGTAGCATGGATAGCCCGACCGCATTTACAGAAAGGGTCTAATAACACTATTGCTAGTTGCCCCTTTTTGTAAATGGGGTCACGCCCTAATCATTTTATTTTACTTTTTAAAGATGAAATAAACGGCTAGCACTAGAAATAAAAAGCCAACAGCATGATTCCATCGAAAAGTTTCGTTTTTGAAAAAAAGTAAAGAGAACAAAACAAAAATAATTAAAGTAATGACTTCTTGAATTACTTTTAATTGCATCAAACTAAATGGGCCTCCGTTTTCTTGATATCCAATTTTATTAGCAGGGACTTGAAAGAAATATTCAAAAAGTGCGAGTCCCCAACTGATGAAGACTATGGTGATTAGTCCTGCGTTTTCAAACCATTTCAGTTCCTTAAATTTTAAATGTCCGTACCAAGCTAAGGTCATAAATACATTTGACAAGATTAGCAAACCAATAGTTAGCGCGCCTTTCATAGCCTATTTCTTGAATAATTTCGATAAAATGCCAAAGGCTCCTCGAATGAAGGTAGCGCTTGTTACGACTTTCAAAACAGACTTTGTGACTACCTCTGTTGTGCTTGGTCCAGAAGATGTTTTTTCTTCTTTAGTTTCAGTCGCTGCTTGTGTAGCTTGTTCTTGAGCGGCATTTATTTTTTGAGTCAATAATTCATAAGCACTTTCTCTATCGATGAGTTCGCTGTATTTTTTGACTAATTTTGATGTAGAGTTAATGGTTTGTATTTCACTTTCGGTCAAGATATCCATACGGCTTGTTGGAGCTCGCATCATGGTTGCTGCCAGTGGAGTGGGAATCCCTTTTTCGTTCAAAGCTGTGACCAAAGCTTCTCCGATTCCTAAACTAGTTAAGAGTTCTTCTGTATTGTAAAACTCGCTGGATGGATAATTATCTGCAGTTTGTTTGATGGATTTACGGTCGTTGGCTGTAAAAGCCCTCAAAGCATGTTGAATTTTTAAACCTAATTGTGCCAAAACACCACTTGGAATATCCATTGGGTTTTGGGTGATAAAGTATATCCCTATTCCTTTAGAACGAATTAGTTTTACAATAGTCTCTATTTGTTCTAATAAAGCTTTACTGGCTTCATTAAAAATTAAATGTGCCTCGTCAATGAATAAAACCAATTCGGGTTGTTCTGAATCTCCTTTTTCGGGCATCTGTTGGTAAATTTCCGCTAATAGGCTGAGCATAAAAGTGGAGAATAATTTGGGTTTATCCTGAATGTCATTGAGGCGAATGATGTTGATATAGCCTTTTCCGGTTTCGTCAATTCGCATTAAATCATCAATCTCGAATGATTTTTCACCAAAAAATAAATCAGCTCCTTGTTGTTCTAATTCGATGATTTTTCTGAGGATAGTTCCTGTTGTAGCGGTTGAAATTTTCCCGTAAGCATTAGCGATTTCTTCTTTTCCTTCTTCGGTGATGTAATTGATGACTTTTTTGATGTCTTTCAAATCCAAAAGCGGCATTTGATTGTCATCACAGTATTTGAAAATAACCGAAACTACTCCAGCTTGGGTGTCATTCAAATCAAGTATTCTAGAGAAAAGAACGGGACCAAATTCAGATATTGTAGCTCTTAGTCGCACACCACTTTGGTCAGACAGCGAAAGAAGTTCTACAGGGTAACTTGAGGGACTAAATGGAATGTTTATTTTTTGGTGACGTTCTGTTATGAAAGACTTTTCTTCGCCGGGCATCGCTACACCACTAAAGTCTCCTTTGATATCCATCATCAATACAGGAATCCCTTTAGACGATAATTGCTCAGATAGCACTTGAATGGTCTTTGTTTTGCCAGTTCCGGTGGCTCCAGCAATTAAGCCATGGCGATTCAATGTTTTTAAGGGAATTTTTACAAAAGTATCAACTAGTGCTTCTCCATCTAAAATTGCTCCTCCTAATATAATGCTTTCTCCTTTAGTAGTATAACCTTCCGAAATAGAAGATTTGAAATCAGATTCTCGACTCATTTTTGGTGTGTTTTGTTCCTTGCAAGTTATTGTTTTTTTTTAAAACTATCAATTTAGTTTTTAGGCATATTTATCGATTTTATCATAAATTTGTAGTAATCGTGATTTTTTTAACTCATTTTTAATGTTGATATATTCTTATGTATGGTTTTATTTTTTTGAATGTTTTAGAGAATAAACTGTTAAAAAAATGTTTTTACTAAGAATAATTCTAAAAACTTGTTTAGTTGATTTGTTTTTTAAATCATAACTTCGAATTTTAGCTGTAAAAAAATTTTTTTATTTGAACTAAACATATAAATTTGCCTTTCTACAAGTTTATTATAACAAAAAATAAATTATTTAAAATTTTTAAAATTAAAAAAAATGGCAAACGTTAAAGCAAAAAAAGAAAGCACTTCAAATGGAGGAGGAATGGTTTCAGGAATTATTATCTTATCATGTATTTTTGTAGGATGGTTAGTATGGACTTTTATTATGGGAGATGGTGCTAACTTTGAAGGAGGAGTAAACACAGGTCACCCACTACCAGGAAATTACTTGGCAATGGTTTATAAAGGAGGTCCTATCGTTCCTGTTTTGATGGGATTATTATTAATGGTGATTGTATTCTCTTTCGAAAGATACATGGTAATCACTAAAGCTGCCGGAAAAGGAAATTTAGATACTTTTATGAAAAAAGTACAAGGAGATATTAAAGAAGGTAAAATTGATGAAGCGATTACTGCTTGTGATAAACAACAAGGTTCTGTTGCTAATGCAATTAAATCTGCTTTAGTAAAATACCAAGATGTTAAGAAAGAAGGATTCAACAGTGAAGAAGCTTCTGAAACGATCCACAAAGAAATCGAAGAGGCTACTTCATTAGAAATGCCAATGTTAGAGAAAAATATGACTATCATTTCTTCATTAGTATCTTTAGGAACTCTTGCAGGTTTGTTAGGAACAGTAACAGGTATGATTAAAGCGTTCTCTGCTTTGTCAGCTGCTGGTTCTCCTGATTCATCTGCTCTTGCAAATGGTATCTCTGAGGCACTTATCAATACTGCAACTGGTATCTCTACTTCTGTATTAGCAATTATCTCTTACAACTTCTTTACTTCTAAAATTGACAATTTAACTTACTCTATCGATGAGGCAGGTACTACAATTGTTAATACTTACAGAAAATTTAGAGGTAGTTTAAAACAATAATTAGAGTCAAATGGAGTTTAATTATCTAAACTCTAATTGATGAAATAAATTCAAAAAAAAAATGGCAGAATTAAATACTAAAGGAGGGAAAAAAGCAGCACCAACTACCGATATGACTGCGATGTGTGATGTTGCGTTCCTTTTACTAACATTCTTTATTTTGACTGCTACCGCTAAAGCTCCTGAAGTTATACCAGTTGATACGCCGCAATCTACTGTGCAAACCAAATTGCCAACAGATAATTTAGCGACTATCACTATTGGTAAAGGCAAAGTGTTTTTTGACTTAAAAGGGAGAGAAGTTCGTAAAAAGACTCTTGAATTAATGGGGCAAAAATACGAAATGGAGTTTTCTGATGACGACACCAATAAATTTGCCTTGATGGAAAATTTTGGTGTGCCACTTCAAAATCTAAAGCAGATTTTAGATATGAAAGCATCGGATAGGGCAAAAGCAGGTCAACCAGGTATTCCAAAGGATTCATTAGACAACCAATTAAAAGAATGGCTTTTAAATGCAAGGCGTGCTAATATTGACATCAATGATAAAGAATTGGAAATAGCAATCAAAGGAGACGCTAAAGAAGAATACGCTACAATTAAACAAGTAATGGATATTTTGCAAGATCAAAAAATCAACAACTTTAGTTTGGTTACTGGTTTAAGAGGAAAGAATTTTTAATTAATAAAGACACACTATAATGGCTGAATTAAATACCGGTGGTGGAGGCAAAAAAGGTGGTGGAAAAGTAAGAAGTAAAAAACAAAACTCGAGGGTAGATTTAACTGCCATGGTAGATTTGGCCTTCTTATTGATTACTTTCTTTATGTTGACTACAACACTATCAAAACCTCAATCGATGAATTTGGGGTTGCCAGATAAAGATGAACCCAATAAGGAAGAAAAGAATATCAAAGTAGATGAAAATCGTACGATGACTATTTTAATCGGAGAGAACGGTAAGTTGGTTTATTACATGGGAATGTTAAATGCTCCAATTGCTGGTCCTAAAGACATTACTTACGGGAAAGAAGGAATTCGTCAGGAATTACTATCTAGAAGAAAATCTGTATTAGAGTATTCTGCTGCAAAAGGGAAGCCTAAAAATGGTATTATTGTAATTATAAAACCAAGTAAGAAATCTACTTATAGAAATTTAGTAGATATTTTAGATGAGATGGCTATTGTAAATGTACCTACTTATGCTATTGTAAACGAATTTACGCCGGAAGAAACAAAATTGTTAGCGGCAAAATAGTTCAAACTGTTTTGTTAATAACCTAATAATTAAGAAAAATGAAATTAGATATATTAAAAAATCAATGGCTTGATATCGTTTTTGAAGGACGTAACAAACTGTATGGTGCTTATGAATTGAGAAAATCAAACCGTAAGACATCTATGAAAGCACTTATAATGGGTGCTATCATTTTCAGTTTAGCGGTTAGTGCGCCACTTATTGCAAGTTTGTTGCCTAACGGTTCTGATGATGATGAAAATCTTGATGTAAAAATCACAGCTGTGAAATTGCCTCCAAAGAAGCAAGATGAAAAAAAGCCAGACATTCCACCACCACCACCACCACCAAAAGTGGATCAAGTAAAATTTGTGAAGCCAGTTGTGGCTAAAGCAGAGGATGTGGTTGAGGAAATTGTTGAGGTAAAAGAAATCAAAGACAAAAAAATTGGTGCTGAAACTATAAAAGGTGATCCAGATGCAATTTTAACTGTTGATGAACCAGTTGGTACAGGTACGGCTGCTGTTGTTGAAGAGGACAATACAGTTTACAACACTGCTGGTATTGAAGTAAAGCCTGAATTTCCAGGGGGTATGGAAAAATTCTACAAGTTTGTAGGTAATAATTACCAAGCGCCTGAAGAAGAAGGTTTAAAAGGTAAAGTTTATGTAACTTTCGTTGTAGAAAAAGATGGTTCTCTAACGGATATCAAAGTATTAAGAGATATTGGATACGGGACAGGAAAAGAAGCAATTCGAGTTTTAAATAAATGCCCAAAATGGGTTCCTGGTGAACAAAATGGTAAAAAAGTAAGGGTATTATATTCTCTTCCAATTACTATTCAATCAGCCGAATAATGATTACAAATTTAGTTGATAATATGAAGAAGAAATCGCCTAAAGAGCGATTTCTTCTCGTTATAGGGATGTTGTTTTTTTGCGTCTATTTAGTTTTAGGCTTGGCGGTTGTCTTTTGGAATGAATTTCCTTTGGCAATGGAATTTAAGTATAGAATTGCTCTAGGTGTCTTGTTAATTGTTTACGCTATTATTCGTTTTCTTAGGTTTTATAATTCTAATAAATAGATGCTATGAAAAGATTAGGTTTGCTATTCGTTTTTTTTGGCCTTTTTGTATCATGTAAATATGATAAAAATGAGGAGACTATTTTAAAAGGCAATGTTTCTATTACAGTAGATGAAACTGTATTGCCTTTAATTCAAGATGAAGCGGATGTATTTCAAAATAAGTATGATGCTACTTTAAAGTTAATCCCAAAATCTGAAGCTGAAACTTTGAATGATTTGTTTAACGCTAAGGCCGGTGTTGCGGTTTTAACTAGAAATTTAACAGATAAGGAAAAAAATAACTTTGCACAAAAAAAGATTATTCCAAAAATTACTATTTTTGCGAAAGACGCTATCGCTTTTGTTAGAAATAAAACATCTAGTGATACTTTAATAGCATTAATTGACGTTATTGATTTTGTTAAAGGCAATGCTAAATCAAGTATTAAAGGTTTAGTATTTGATAATCCCAATTCAAGTACGGTTAGCTACATAAAAAGTATGGCAGGTGTTGATACTCTTCCTGAAAAGGGGGTTTATTCATTCAAATCAAATCTAGAGGTAATTAAATTTGTTTCTGAAAATGATGGAATGATTGGGGTGATAGGGATGAATTGGATTTCTGAACCATCACAAAATATGATGGTTTATTTAAACAATGTTAGTGTTTTGAGTGTTAAGGGAATGAATGATAATACTTTTGTTAGCCCTACACAAAATAATATTGCAGAGGGTACTTATCCATTGGCACGTGATTTGTATATTATAAATTGTCAAGGATATTCTGGTTTAGGAATGGGTTTTGCTTCATTTATTGCTGGAGATGTCGGACAAAGAATTGTGCTTAAATCAGGCTTGTTACCGGTTAGAGTACCTGGTAGAAAGTTTAATGTCAGAAATGAAATTGAGAATGAAAAAGAATAAATATAAATTAATTGTAAAGACGATGAATAAATTAAAATTTTTTAGTGTTGCCTTTTTTGCTGCCTTCTCTTTGGCGAATGCCCAAGATATAGAACAAGCTAAGAAAGCAATTGATGCAGAACAGTTTGAAAAGGCTAAAACGATATTGAAATCTGTTTTGCAGGCTAAACCTTCTAATGGAACAGCTTCCTTTTTATTAGGGAATGTTTATTTGTACCAAAAAGAAACAGACTCTGCCAAAATTTATTTTCAAAAAGGTATTGCAGGAAGTGATGGTGCAAAACTCAATTATATCGGTCTAGGGCAAATTGATTTAGAAGAAAAAAATCAAACGGCAGCGCAAAGTAATTTTGATATAGCCATTAAAGATGCAAAAAGAAAAGATGCTACCGTTTCGATTTATATTGGTCGTGCTTATATGAATATATCTAGACCAGAATATAAAAGTGCTATTACTATTTTAGAAAAAGCTAAAGTAGAAAGCCCTCAAAATGCTGAATTATTGTTGGCTTTGGGAAATGCGTATTATGGAGATAACAAGCAAAATGAAGCTTATGCTTCTTATAGAAATGCTTTTCAAATCGATCCAACTATGCTTAGAGCTAAAATGCAATTAGGGGTATTACTGAAAGGTGCTAAATCTTATGATCTAGCTATTAATGCTTTTAATGAAGTAATAGCTATTAACCCAAATTATGGTCCTGTTTATCGTGAATTAGCCGAAACATATTACAAATGGGGTAGAAACAAGCCTTCAAAGTCTGCTGAATATATGAAAACAGCTATTAGTCATTACGATAAGTATATGAGTCTTACTGATTATTCTTTAATTTCTCGTATGAGAAGAGCTGATTTCTTGGTTTTGATTAAAGATTATCCAGAGTTAGAGAAAGAAGCAAATAAAATGATTGAATTGGACAAGGTAAATCCAAGAATTTTCCGTTATTTAGGATATTCAGCATTCGAGAATGGTAATGTTGATGTTGCTTTGAAGTCTTTAGAGTCTTTTATGTCAAATCCAAACAGCAAAATTATTGCAAAGGATTATATTTATTTAGCCGAAATTAAATTCAAAAAAGCAATTGCTGCAGATGGTCTGACTATGGATCAATCAATGTATACTAGTGGATTGTCGGACTTGAAAAAAGCCCTTGAATTAGAGCCTTTGGCAACAGAAGATTTGAATGATATTGGTAAAAAATTATTTTCTAAGAAATTTTATAAAGAATCAGCAGCTATTTTTGAATTAGGTACAAAAAACCCTGAAGATAAAAACTATGTTGATGACAATATTTATTATGGTTTGTCTGTACTATACGGAAACAGTAAAAAAGATGTAAAAGCCGATCTAAATGAATTGAAAAGTGCTGATGCTGCTTTAGATAAAGTGGTTATTGCTGCTCCTTCTTACCAAGATGCTTTCTTGTATAAAGCTCGTATTAACAGATTGGCTGAGAATGAGGATTTGATTATTAAAAATTATGAATCTTATATTGCTAAACTTACTGAAAAAGGTGAGATAGCAAATGCAAATCATAAAACTAAAGTAATTGAAAGTTACAATAATCTTGCAGCAAGTTTTGCAGACAAAGACAAAGCTAAAGCAATTGAATATTTTAATAAAACATTAGCTGTTGACCCAACTAATGATTATGCTACAAAATCATTAACTGCATTGAAATAATAAATTTTCACTAAAATTAGAAAGCGATAGCCATTTGGTTATCGCTTTTTTTGTTATTATTTTTCACTTTTCAAGTTTTAAAACAAATACTAGTCTTAAGTGTTTAAAATAGTATCTTTGCGTTTTAATAGAAAAAAATGTTATCAAAAGAAATACAATTAGAAGTCAATAAAGGGTCAATGTTGCCTTTAATGGAAGAATTCTATACTATACAAGGGGAAGGAAGTCATACGGGTACTGCGGCTTATTTTATTCGTATTGGTGGTTGTGATGTGGGCTGTCACTGGTGCGACGTCAAGGAAAGTTGGAACGCTGAACTTCATCCTCCAACAACCGTTGAGAAAATTGTTGCTAATGCTGTGCAATATGCAGATACTGTTGTAATTACTGGAGGAGAGCCTTTAACTTGGGATATGACGTTCTTAACTTCTAAGTTAAAAGAGCATAATCTAAAAATACATATTGAGACTTCTGGAGCTTATCCCTTATCAGGGACTTGGGATTGGATTTGTTTGTCTCCCAAAAAAAATAAATTACCCACACAAACAGTTTATGATAACGCAGACGAATTAAAAGTAATTATATTTAATAAACACGACTTTGTTTTTGCTGAAGAACAAGCAGCAAAGGTTAATAGTAAAGCATTGCTTTTTCTTCAGCCTGAATGGAGTAAAAAAGAAGAAATGACTCCTTTAATTGTTGACTATGTAATGAATAATCCAAAATGGAGAGTATCCTTGCAAACCCATAAGTATTTAAATATTCCTTAATTTCTTTGAGGATGATGATTTAAAAAGGCTGTAAGCCTTTTTTTTATGGTCTTAAGTCAGAGTGTTTATTCTGTAACTCACTTTTAATCAACATTTTGTATTTTTAAATTATGAACTAGTAAAAATAAGTGCTGTTTTTTTATTATATCTGTTTTTTTATAGCTCTTTTTAGATATATTTACAATTATGTTATTCATAGTAAGTAACTTTTAGTTTGATATAATCTCTAGACATATGAAAAGAATTTTATTTTTTACAGTTTGTTTTTTTGTTTTTTGTTCTGCTAAATCTCAAGATCTAAGCATGGCTAATGAAGATATAATTGAGTATAATACAGTTGACGTGAGGCCTGAGTTTCTTGGATCATATAATGGTTTTATGGATTTTGTTTCTAAGAATTTCTCACTTCCAGATTATGAGGGACCTACTGGAATATTGAAGGTTGGTTTCGTAATCGAAACAAATGGAATCGTTTCTAGTGTCAAGATCATAAAAAACCTTGATAGTACTTCATCTGCAGAAATAAAAAAGGTTATGGCCAAGTGCCCACAATGGAAGGCTGGAGAACAAAATGGAAAGCCAGTACGAGTTTATTATGAGTTTTCTTTAAAGCTAATGAGCCAGAGTTAATTTAAAAAAGAGGAAAAAATGATTACCATTTTTTCCTCTTTTTTAATTCGGTTATATGTGCTAAATGATGGTTGCAATGCCAAGCATACATTCCGATCATATCTTTTATTGAAAATGATTTTCCGTGCTCCGGATGAATAAAAGTTTTGTTTAACTCTTCTTTGCTTAGCTCTCTTAGTAGATACACTAGTCGAAAGTGTAACCCACTTAATAAATGTAAGCTGGGAGCAATAGACATAGTTCTGTTATCTGTTCCTTCTCCCCATAGCGCCTCTTCATAATATTTAATTACAGGTTGATTTTCTGTCAAAGCCCATTTTATTCTTATAAAACAATTCATATGGCTATCTGCACAATGATGAATGACTTGCCTTATCGACCAACCTGCTGGACGATACGGTGTGTTTAATTGATCGTCACTTAAATTATAAACTTCATTTTCGAGGATTTTTGGGAAATTCCCAATCTCTTCTATTTTTTCTTTTAAATAGTTTTCAGTGTAAATCTCTGCTGCTTCAAATTTTCCAATGGGATATTGAAGTTTTTCTAGTTCTTTTTTATTCATTGTTTATAGTGTTAGTTTGGCTAAATAATCAAAATGCTCTCCTTCCAGTACTAATTGGCAATTTAGGTTATTTGCAAAAGCAGCATTTTGTAATGTATTGTAGTCTAAATATAGCCAAGGAAATTCGTCTTCGATTTGGTTTTTATATTTTAATTTAAAAGTTAATTCCCCGTAGTAATTTGTGCCAGGTATCCATTTTCCACCATCTTCATCTTCGTCAAACATATAAATAATATCAGAAGAGTCAATTAGAATTTGGCCATTGGGTTCAAGTAATTTTTTTAGTTTGCCTAAAAATGTTGGAACTTCATTTAACGTACCAAAGATTCCGGTTCCATTCATTAATAAAAGGATAGTGTCGTATTGAGTGTTTTCTTCTAAATCAAGAATATTGCAAACTTTTGTTTGTTGTATTCCTCTACTGATGCAGGTTGCTATTGCTTTTTCTGAAACATCAATTGCAGTGACGTCTAATTGTAGTTTGTTTTGCAAAACTAAACTATGACTACCTGCTCCACATCCAACGTCGAGCACTTTCCCTTTTGATAGCTCGATTGCTTTTTGTTCAAGTAAGGGCATATTTTCAAAATCTCTAAAAAGATAGCTGACCTCCATTTCGTCTTCTTCAGTTATTGAGGTTTCGGTTATTAAATTTTCAGGATGATTATTAAAGTAATAATCATGTATGGCTTGTCCAAAAAGGTCTTTCATTTTATGCGTTATTAGTGATTTAAGTTTACTTTTGTGATTTAACAAGAAGCCATGCAATTGAAGCCTGATTTATCGGAAATTAAGAAACTTGCCAAAGATAAGCATAACGAAAATAAAAAGTATTTCGATAAGCTTAAAAAGAAAACACCAAAAAATCTTGATTATGCTATGCAGGATTTTCACGATAGCGAGTTCAAAAAAACAAATTGCTTAAACTGTGCTAATTGTTGTAAAACTACCGGGCCATTATTTACAACTGCAGATATTGAACGTATTTCAAAACATTTGCGTTTAAAGCCTCAACAGTTTATTGTTCAATATCTTCGTATCGATGAAGACAAAGATTATGTGTTGCAAACAGTACCTTGTCCTTTTTTAGATCAAGATAATACTTGTTTTATTTATGAGGTACGTCCTAAAGCGTGTAGAGAGTTTCCTCATACAGACAGAAAGAAATTTCAACAAATAACGGATATTACTTTAAAAAACATTCCAATTTGTCCCGCAGTATATAATATTGTCGAGGAAATGAAAAAGAAACTTCCTTTGTAGAAGGTATAAAATTGATTTAATTTAATCCACCCATTCTTTGATGTTTGAATATTTTATCGCGAAACGATTAATTACTGTGCGAGACTACAAAAGTAGTATTTCTGCACCTATTATAAATATTGCTATTGCTGCTATTGCTATCGGAATTATAATGATGATGGTTTCCGTAGCAACTGGGATTGGTTTACAAGAAAAGATAAGAGAGAAAATTGCTGCTTTCAATGGTCATATCGTTATTGCTAACTTTGATAGTAATCAATCTGAGGCTACCTTGGTTCCAGTTTCACTACAACAGCCCTTTTATCCAAAATTCAAAACAATTGATGAAGTAGAACACGTTCAGGCGGTTGCTGTAAAAGCAGGAATTATTAGAACCGAATCAGCTTTTGAAGGAATAATGTTCAAAGGAGTAGGGAAGGATTATGAATGGAAGTATATTCAGGAATATATGGTTCAAGGTAGGTTGCCTTCGGTAAAAGGTACTCTAAACCAAGAAGTAGTAGTCTCTGAGTTTATTGCTTCAAGGTTACAATTAAAGCTGGGTGATTCTTTTCATTCCTATTTTATGAAGCCCAATGGGTATAATATCAGGAATTTTAAAATTGTTGGTATTTTTAATTCAGGATTTCAAGAATTTGATGCATCCTATATTTTAGGAGATATTAGGCATATACAAAGATTAAATAAGTGGACGGTGAATCAGGTTGGCGCCTTCGAAGTGTTTGTGAAAGATTTCAACGCCATAGAGAGTGTAGGTGAAAAAGTATATCAAGAAACTTCTTCTACTTTAGATAGCAGAACTATTGTAGAGAAATACAGTTATATTTTCGATTGGTTAAAACTGTTCGATATTAACATCATAGTTATTCTAGTTGTTATGATTCTTGTGGCTACCATTAATATGGTTGTTGCGTTGTTAGTTCTTATTTTAGAGCGCACTCAAATGATAGGTATACTTAAAGCATTAGGTGCTAATAATTGGTCCATTCGAAAAATATTCCTATACAATGCTTATTACTTAATTGTACGAGGTTTGTTTTGGGGTAATCTCATTGGGATAGTAATTCTATTGGTACAGCATTATTTTGGAATCGTAAAACTCAATCCAGAAAATTACTATGTGAACCAAGCTCCAGTTTACATAAATATTGGGTACATAATACTACTGAATCTAATGACAGTTGTTGTTTGCTTTTTAGTTTTACTACTCCCTTCCTATATAATTACCCGTATATCACCAGTTCGCGCGATTCGTTATGAGTAATAGTTTGGCGTTCTCCTTATATATAGATAAGTTTAGTTTTAAGCTAGAACATTATTGTTACTATATATAAGGAGCCGGGCTATCCGCTACAAGTCCTCGCTCCGGAAATCGGAGCTGTGGGCTTTTCACTACTATCCCTAACGCGTAAAGTCATTGCTAAGTACTAATCTTGTATGTAGACTACTGTTTTTTGATGTCATAAAGATGAAATTAGGATATAGCGAATGGTTTTTATTCTCTAATCTTAAAACCTAAGATCAAAAATCGTCACACTTCCATGAGCAATCTAAATGCTGTATGTACTATATATAATGTACGGATAGGTTATTTTACTAATGTTATTGTATTATAAGTTGTTTATTGCATTTTTTTCAATTTGTAAGTTTAGTGTTAAATAATGATTATCAGTGTTTTATTGATAGATTAAAAAATAAATCAAAAAAAGTTTAAAAAAGGCATTGTTTAAATGGAAAAAGGGTCTACTTTTGCACCCGCAACAACGGCGACGTTCTTTTAAATACTGAGAAGCGATTGAGATTAACGAGAAGCGATTTTCGAAAAAAAATTAAAAAAAGCTTGTGAGAAATAAAAACGTTACTTACCTTTGCACCCCGCAAAAATGCTAAGTTCCTTGATAGATTGCTAAGAGAAAGAGAGACAAAAAGA
>CAUPCW010000081.1:0-15370 GCA_963509895.1 uncultured Flavobacterium sp. | reverse complement strand
GTTCAAAGCACCTGTCATTCCAGTTTCTTCATCAATAGTAAACAAGGCTTCAATGGCAGGATGTGGAATATCAGTGCTTTCTAAAACAGCCATAATCGCCGCTACACCCAAGCCGTTGTCAGCTCCCAATGTCGTTCCTTTCGCACGTACCCAGTCGCCATCAACATACATATCGATTCCTTGAGTTTCGAAATCAAAAACGGTATCGTTGTTTTTTTGGTGTACCATATCCAAATGGCCTTGCAACACGATAGGTTTACGGTTTTCCATTCCTGGAGTAGCCGGTTTGCGAATGATTACGTTTCGGATTTCGTCTTCAAAGGTTTCTAAACCCAAACGATTCCCAAAATCTTTCATAAATTGGATTACTTGCTCTTCTTTTTTGGAAGGACGTGGTACGGCATTCAAATCAGCAAATTGATTCCAAAGTGCTTTAGGCTCTAAATTTCTTATTTCTTGACTCATTGTTTTGTCTTATTTTTAAAAATAACAGTGTAGAATAATAATTCTTCAAAGTTACAAAGTTTACCAACTACTTATTTAGGTAATGTAATAGTATTTATATTTACATTAAAAAAAATTGAAAAGAAAATACCTTTTACCGTTATTCCTCGTATTTCAGATTGTAGTACTAAAAATCATCCGATTTTTTCCAGAATTCATCGAACGTTGGTACAGCAATGGCCTCTATGTCTTTATCTCGAATAGTTTGAGAATCAGTTTAGGAAAAGTTCCTTTTTCGTTTGGAGATGTTTTGTATGCTTTGCTACTTATTTGGGCGATACGTTGGTTTTGGTTGCTCAAAAAAAATAAAACAACCCAAAGTGTAGCACCTCGACAAAAATGGAAAGCAATATCGCTTTCTATTTTAAGTTTTTTATCTGTAGTTTATTTTCTCTTTCATTTGCTTTGGGGATTCAATTACTATCGAGAACCGTTGTATGAAAAAATGAAAATTGAAAGAGAGTATTCAGATGCAGATTTAGCATTTTTTACTCAAAAGCTAATTGCCAAAACCAATGCGATTCAGTTGGGACTAATGAAAGACAAAAATCGTAAAGTAGTTGTCTCTTATTCCAAATCTCAATTGTTTGAGATGAATAGGAATGGGTACCAAAACTTGGCTCGTGAACATTCGATGTTTCGATATAGCCATTTGAGTATCAAAAAATCTCTTTTTAGTATTCCGCTAACGTATATGGGATTTGGTGGCTATTTGAATCCGTTTACCAATGAAGCCCAAGTGAATGGTTTGGGACCTTTGTATAGTTTTCCGATGACTGCTAATCACGAAATGGCGCATCAAATAGGTTTTGCTAGTGAAAGTGAGTGCAATTTCATTGGTTTTTTGGCTTCGATAAAAAATAAAGATGCTTACATTCAATATTCAGGATACAGTTTGGCTTTGCGCTATTGTTTGCGAAATTGGCAAGCACGAGATGAAAAGAAAGTGCCGCTCTTTTTAAAAACAATACATCCTGGCATACTAGCCAACTTTAAGGAAAGTGAAACCTTCTGGAAACAGTACGACACTTTTATCGATAAAGGATTTCATGTTTTTTACGACAACTTCCTAAAAATGAACCAACAAAAAGAAGGAATGGAAGGCTATAGTAAATATGTTGATTTGATGGTAAATTATTTTAAACATATCACATTATAACCTCCTGAATTCAACCAAAAAGAAAGGAGCTGCAAATGCAGCTCCATATTATCATTACTCAAATCCTTCTTAATTACCACACAATTTAGAGTAATCTTCGAACATTTTTAAGTAGGTTTCTTTGTTTTCAAAGTTATAATTTCCTTTGTCAATATTTTCGATCATTCCAGGACAATCAGCAAAAAATTCTTTTAAATCTTTTTTTCTACCAATTAATACAGATGGACTAAAAAATTCTTCTTGAGTATCTTTTTTCAACACATAATCATCTTGAGGGAAGAACTCATGGAATAAAGATACTTTTTTTCCTTTTTTAATCTCTTCAAACATAGCATATCTTCTGGTATTCACACCATTTGTTATCCCAAATCCTTTTCCAGTTTTCCCAACAATATACATTCTACCTTCATTATCTTTGATTGTGGTAATATTACTAAGATTAGTCTTTTTGGGCTTTTTTTGCCCATCAATATAAATCCTAACAGAACTTTTATCTGCTCCCATACCTCCCACAAGTGAACCTAAAGCAGAACCAGTTTGTTCGGTTCTGTAATCAACTAATTCTGGATAATCACTAAGAATTCTAACTTTTCCTTTTATCACCTCAGCATTATCATTTAAAACTTCTCCATCAAATTCAGCATATCTAAAAGCTGTTGGTGATTTTTTATAAGAAGCTAAAATTGGTTCTGCTTGAATCGCTTCAATTGTTAACGATTTCTCAGTTATTTTTTTGTAATCGTCTATTTCTTTAATTAAATCTTTAATATAAGGATGATGAGTTCTTAAACCAAGAAACGATTTTTCGTTTTCTTTAATTATTTCTAAATATTTAGAAGCTTCCTCAACTTGACCTAAAAGTAAATAAGTAGCTGCTAAGTTATAACTTGAAGCAAAACGCACTTTCTTTTGTAAATCTTCATCTTCTTTATCTTCGCTTTTGGTAAAATCAATCCAATATTTTTGAGCTTCTCCAAACAATTCTCCCCAATTTTCTCTATCTACATCTACTAAAGTTGGTAAAACCTGAACCGATTGATTAAATTCATCTGCATTAAAAGTAGATTTTGATTTTTTCTTTTTCTCAACATCAAAGTAACGTAACGATGTAATTTCTGGTCCATACAAGTAAAACCCCTCAAATTCTTCAATCATTTTGTAAAAATTAGAGGAAATAATTTTATAAATCAATGATTCATACGTATCTGTAGGATTGATTACAAACATATTTACCTTTGGAGAAGTAAATCGCTTATAAATTACTTTACCTGTACTATCCAAAATTTCTAAATTCGATTCTAAACCAATATAAAAAGCAGGTGCTCTTTGAAAAGTAGTTTCTAAATAATCTTCATCATTTACTAATTCAAATCGGGTTAAATTGTATTTCACTTTAAATTCTCCATCACTAACTTTTTTCAATCCTGAAATTGTGAAAATAGAGTTTATCGTTTCTGTTGAGAAAGGAGCTTTTTTAATATTCATGCTTTTTTCCAAACCTGGGCTCAGGTCAAGTTGTACGGAATATGTTTTATATTTACCATACTGAGTATCAATTGGAGGCACTGGCCCTCTCAAGTTTAGTCTATTTTCAACTTTTGTTTGGCCATACGACAGCTGGCATAAAGCTGTAACTAGCAGTGTTACAACTATTTGTTTAATTTGTTTCATATATTTTATTTTAGGGCTGGATTATGTCTTGTATTTAGTTTTGAAATTTTAAAACTTTCAATCAATTGATTTGCTTGCATTATTAAACCTTTACCATCTGATTTATCATAATCATTAGCTATAAGTTTCTCTGCTTCAATAATAGTCTTTTCAGGTTGATCAAGCATTAAGTAAATTACCGCCAAGTTGTAATAAGCAGAATATCTCATTTTACGACAAGGTTTATTGTCCTCTTTGTATTTTACTTTAAGGGAATCAAAATACTCAATCAATGGTTGCATATTTGCTTTTAAATCATCTATTGGCTCGTCAGCTTTCATTGTTGCAAAAAGTTCTCTAACTGCTTTTATAGCATCAATTTGCGTGGCTCCTTCATCATCTTTAGCATCTAAAATCCATAAATTTTGTTTATCGGATTTTTGTCTAAAACCATAAGTATAATTAAGCTCATAGTTAACTGTACTTTTGGAACTTTCAATATATTCCCTTAGCATTTTATCGCGTATGGTATTCTTATTGATATAAAAATCTACCAAAGGTTTATTACTTTCGGTATATTCTGCAGATTTATATTCTAAATCTCTTGACAATCTTATGTTATACCCATCTGTCTTTGTCGTATCTTTTTTAACAACTGCATTTTTTAAAAAACGATTGGTGGCAACAGAGGCTTGCTTTTCTTTTTCTTCTTGAATTTGTTTTTCGGTCAAAGGTATTGGAGTTACAGGTCCCTTTATTTTCGCATATCCGCGTGTGGTGTATTTTGACAAAACATAATAGTATACTTTTCTAGAAAGCACTTTTCCATCTTTATCTTTCTGTTCTTCAATTCTAGTTTCTGTTGTAGCTCCTTTTTCAATAAAGTCTTCTAAATTAATTTCTACGTTAACCGTTGGGTTTTGGTCAACTCTTTTCCAACCAACGAGGTTGATTTTATCATTAATATCCGAAGGATTTACTACACTTTGTATAGCACCACCTACTTTTACATTAGATGAAAATGTTCTTTTTTCGAGAGGAACAAATTCTTTAGGCAAAATTTGGTAAGCAACATCAAAATAAAAATGGTCTAAATCAACTTTTTGTGCATTAGAAGCAAAAAAAGACATAAAAAAAAGAAGAAGTATTTTTCTTTTCATAATTAAATAGCATATTAGATTTAACAAAATATTATTTGCCAAATTTAAATATATTACAAGTAAGATTGTGAAAAATAACAAAAAAAAACTTATAAGTTTAACAACTTAATTATCAGACATTAAGCATAAAAAAAACATTAAAAAACATGGTTAATAACAATTACATAATATAAAAAGATACGGATCAGCAATAAATTCATTCCTATAATTTCTGCATGAAACTAAAATTATATTTATTTGTAACAAAAATCAGTTTTAAACCACTAATGGCTATATGGCAGACGCTTTAGAACAATCCTTTGTATCGCAATTGCAGGCGAATCAGAATATCATCCACAAAATTTGTAGGTTGTATACTTCTGGTGAAGATGCGCATAAGGATTTGTTTCAAGAAATTACCATTCAGTTATGGAAAGCGTTTCCCAAGTTTAGAGGAGACAGTAAGTTCTCTACTTGGGCCTATCGAGTCGCGCTAAATACAGCCATAACTTTGTATCGCAAAGACAAACGCTCTGTCGCCACAACTGAATTTGAAGCCAGACAACATTATACTCCAGAGGTTGAATATGATTATGAAGAGGAAGAACAATTAAAATTAATGTACCAAGCCGTGTACCAATTGAACGATATTGAAAAGGCATTAATTTTTATGTATCTAGAAGACAAAGATTACACCGAAATATCAGAAACATTAGGGATTAGCGAAGTCAACGCAAGAGTTAAAATGAACAGAATTAAAGGAAAATTAAAAAAAATACTAAATCCATTAGCCTAATGAAAGAACTGGATTTGTTAAAAAAAGATTGGCAAAAGAACGAAGCTTCTTTTGAACAAGTAACCGAAAAGGACATCTACAACATGATTCATAGAAAATCTTCTTCAACCGTAAAGTGGATTTTGATTTTGAGCATTTTGGAATTGATCCTATGGGCACTCTTATCTGTAGGCGTTAATATAGACGACTATTTCAAAAAAATGAAACACGAAGAATTTACATTGTATTTCAAAATGTATGATTATTTCGATTACTTTGTTTTGTTGGTTTTTATTTATCTATTTTATAAAAATTATCGCACTATAACTAGCACAGCATCTACCAAACAGTTGATGCTAGATATTATTAAAACTAGAAAAACGGTCAACTATTATGTATATTACAAATTGTTTCAAATAGTTTTAGCATTCTTTATTGGTTTTTATATTGCCTTCAAATACAATCCAGAAACAGTTGTACTTACTGATAAAATAGGTAGTAATTTTACAGTAATGATTATTACTTTCTCAATCCTAATAGTTTTTATCGTATTGATATTGGGGATTTTTTGGTTATTCTATCGTTTGATTTATGGTAGATTACTCAAACGTTTATTGGACAATTACAAAGAATTAAAGAAAATAGATTTATGAAAAAAGCGGTCAAAATTTTGACCGCTTTTTTTATATTAATACTCCCATTTTCGCATTTTATCGAGTTCTTTTTGAGCTTCCAATTCTTCCGCAGGAATAACTTTTAAAAAGGAAGGATGCTGCTCGATTGCGTATTCTACTTTTTCGACAATCTCTTCTATGGTTTCGTTTTCATAGTCAATCTCTAAAGGTTCTTTAATGATAAACGACTGCAAGATTCCTTTCTTTTTTAATCGTAAACCTTTTTTATCAAAAGATCGTCTAAAGCCATCAATTACAATAGGAACCACAATAGGTTTGTGTTCTTTGATGATATGTGCTGTTCCTTTACGAACGGGCTTAAATGATTTTGTAGTTCCTTGAGGAAACGTGATCACCCAACCATCTTCCAAAGCAATCTTGATATTCTCGGTGTCATTAGGATTTACTTCTCTTTTTTCAGTAACGTCTTTTCCTTTGGATCGCCAAGTTCGCTCTACTGTTATCGCGCCGACATAGGCCAAGATTCTTGGTAATAATCCCGCATGCATAGTTTCTTTGGCAGCAACATAATAAATATTCATTTTGGGTTGCCACAAATAACAAACATTTTTGATGGTATCATCTCTTCCGCTTAAACTCGCATTAAAGACATGAAACATAGCTACAACATCGGCAAAATAGGTTTGATGATTGGAAATAAAAAGCACATTAGTGTCTGGTAAATTTCGAATAATTTCTGAACCTTCAATTTGCAATTCGTTGAAACCACGATACCTTCTGTGTGTAATAACACCAAAAATTCGGATTAACCATTTCTTTATAAAAAGGATATGACCAAAAGGATTTCTTTTAAATAATCCCATAATAATTCTTTTTTGAAATTGGAGTGCAAAGATACGACATATTTTCTTAACGTTTAGAAAACGCTAAACTTGCAATAATTTTACAATAAATCAAGAAAAACAGCGCTTATTTATGATTTTTTAAGCACAAAATGCAAGACTTCTTTTAACTCACTCAGCATCATAGCCGTAGCTCCCCAAACTATATGATCATTGATTTTGAATGCTGGAATTGCAATATCGGTAGCATAAGAAGTCGTTAGTTTCGTCTCATATAAAAGCGCATTACCTAAAAAATCAGACAAAGGCAATTCGATAATACTGGCCACTTCTTTGGGATCCAAAACAAAATGTAGAGTCTCGTTTGCAATACCTAAATAAGGATGCACTAAAAAATTACTAGGCGGAATATACAAAGGTGAAAAAGGCCTGATTACTTTAATTTGCTCACGCGAAACTCCAATTTCTTCCTCGGATTCTCTCAAAGCTGTCGTTTCGTATTCCACATCTTCTTTTTCAAACTTTCCACCCGGAAAAGCAATTTGAGCCGAATGCACGCCTTCATAAGCATTTCTTTCAATCAATACCAAATGCGTTTGCTCTTGTTTTGGGTACAACAACATCAAAACCGCAGCTTTTCGTGGATTTTTATCTGAATAACTAAACGCTTTCAAGGATTCAATTCGTTCTTTTGGCGCCATTTTTACATGTGAAGCAAAAGCAGGAAGCGGAGCCTCAAGTATTTGAGGGATATAGTGCTGAAAATCTTGAAAATTCATAGGTAAAACTTATTTTTGCAAGCATTCCAATAAATATACTATAGTTTTGTTTGGAATACAAACCAAACTTTCTAAATTCAATTCAAATGTACAGTAAAGCAGAAAATCAACGGTTAAAACACGATTTTTGGGTAGCCTTCGCCGAGAAATACCCAAGAAAATGGGTGTTGTATGATACAAAAATTAAAGATTTCTCTTTTAAATTTTTTGCAGATAATAAAAAAGCCCAAGTACTCATTGATGTCGAACACCGAAATGATGACTTACGTTCTCAGTATTTCGAAAAATTAGAAGCTTTGAAAGCTATTTTGGAAGATGAATTCATCAAAGATTTGGTCTTTGAAAAAGACTATACTTTAGAAAATGGCAAAACCATTAGCCGCATTTGGGTAGAAAAAAGTGGGTATAGCATGAGTAACCGTAACCACTGGGAATATATTTTCGATTTTTTCTTCAAAAACATGAATGCTTTAGAACTTTTCTATCTCGAATATGATGAGTTTATAAAAGATATTGAAAAAGAGTAAGGGTTTTGGTTTGTGGTTTATAGTTTTTGGTTTTAATGCTAATTACTTTTCACTAAGGACTAATCACTATTAACTAAATATTGTACAAATAAATTCTATTCTCATAATTGATATACAACTGCTTGCGATTTCCTTGTTGTTTACGAGTAATAATCATCAAAGTACAAGCATCGCCATTTTCATCTTTGCATTCAAAAGAGTAAATAATATCGGTTTTATTTTCTTCAATTTCTGCATACGAAAGAATGTTATACAATTGAAGCATGGGCGTATACACCACAATTCGATGTTTAGAAGTATCTAAAGTAATTGGGATATTGATTAAATTCAATTCTGACCAATCGCCCCATTTTCCTTTTTCGTTTTTTTCTAAAACACTATAGCCCGAAGTTTGAAACTTATAGGTTTGAGCGTTCGACAACTGAAAACATAAAAAGAGGACAAAAGACAAGAATAAAACAGTAGGTTTTGACATGGGATGGCGTGTGGGATTGGGGTTAAAATTGTAGTTGTCTGATTTCAATTTGGGCTTGCTGAAACTCGGCTATCATAGTATCTATTATTTCTTTTACAGGTTGAATCTCGGTGATTAATCCAGCAATCTGACCAATTTCTAATTCGCCCTCGACCAAATCACCTTCAAACATCCCGCGTTTGGCTCTGGCTCTACCTAGTAATGCCACTAAATCTTCTTTGGTAGGACATTTTGCATACAATTCCTGAACGTCATTATAGAACTTATTTTTTATCAATCGGACAGGCGCTAATTCTTTTAAAGTTAATTGAGTATCCCCTTCTTTTACATTCACGATTACTTCTTTAAAATTATCGTGAGCCGATGATTCTACCGAAGCAGCAAAACGACTTCCTACTTGAACACCATCAGCGCCCAAAGCCATTGCCGCAAGCATTCCTCTTCCAGTGGCAATTCCACCAGCAGCAATTAATGGAATGTTTATTTTTTGCTTCACCATCGGAATCAAAGTTAGTGTAGTTGTTTCTTCTCGACCATTGTGTCCTCCAGCTTCAAAACCTTCGGCAACAACAGCATCTACTCCTGCATCTTGTGCTTTCAAAGCAAAGACCGAACTACTCACTACATGCACCACCGTAATTCCTTTTTCTTTCAAAAAAGCGGTCCAAGTTTTTGGATTTCCAGCTGAAGTAAAAACAATTTTAACGCCTTCTTCCACTATGATATTCATAATTTCTTCCACATTCGGATACAACATGGGTACATTTACTCCAAAAGGCTTATCTGTCGCCTTTTTGCATTTTTGTATGTGTTCTCTAAGTACCTCAGGATACATAGAACCAGCACCAATGATGCCTAATCCTCCAGCATTGCTCACGGCACTTGCCAATTTATAACCACTGTTCCAAATCATTCCTCCTTGAATAATTGGATATTGAATGCCAAAAAGCTGTATAATTGAATTCATTGAATTGTAAATTAATATTTGATGATTTTTCCTTGAGCAGAAAAGCTTTTCCCCTGAATAGTGTACAAGTAAACTCCATTCCACAAGGTTTCCACAGAAAAAGAAGGTGTTGATTTTGTAAAAGGGACCTCTATTATTTTTTGTCCCAATAAAGAATATATAGTAAGCTGCCCCTCTTCAACTGTTGAAGGTAAAGTCATATAAACCGTTCCCTTGCTAGGATTGGGATACAAAGAAAAAGAAGCCTTCTGATTGTCTATTGTGGCTAGAAGTCCTTTATTTACGGCCGCACTAAAATCCGGAATTCCATAGCCTAGTTGTGGCGTTGGAGTCAAATATTTATCGGCAGATTGAATAATCAAATCTCTGATTTCTTTATTGGTTTTATCGGGTAAAGCTTGCCATAAGCACGCCACCATTCCTGCTAGAATTGGACTCGAAAAAGAAGTTCCGTTGGCAGTTCCGATATTTCCAAATTCATTCGAAACTACTGAAGCTTGTCCTTGCGCCATCACTTCAGGCTTTACTCTACCATCAAAAGATGGCCCAATCGAACTAAAAACAGCTCTAGATTTGGAAGCATTAACCGCACCTATCGTAAGAACAGATACCGCATCTGCTGGAGCAGCTATATTGGGATTAGTCGTGTTACCCGAATTCCCTGCAGATGCCACTACAAGCATTCCTCTACTAAAAGCAATTTCGGCTCCTCGGCTAATAAATGTTGTAGCGCCATTCATATCGGTATAAGTATAGCTATACTTAGAATTATCAAAATCAAAATAACCTAACGAACTATTGATAATATCTACCCCTAAACTATCTGCTTTCTCTGCAGCTTCAACCCAAAGCGTCTCTTCAACAGGATTTTCAGAAGCATCATTCTCGGTCACAAAAAGATAATAAGAAGCATCAGGAGCCGTTCCTACCAAAGCTTGATCTTGATTCCCGCCTATAGTCGAAAGCACCAACGTACCGTGATTGTCTCCAGTATAGTAATTCGCACTTCTATTTACATAATTATAACCACCCAAAATCTGATTATTATCTCTCAATTTTTTAAACGGCAATTGAGTGTCTACCCCAGGAAATCCGGCATCTAAAACAGCTATAATTTTACCGCTACCTGTGTAATTTTGCTGATGCAATAAATGACCATTCAACATCTGAATTTGATTGGCAGACGTACCATAATTATAATTGATTGCGGTGTCGTATTTTTTTTGAATCTGTTGATTTTTTGATACAGCCATTGTTTTTCCTGTCACATTTAAGGACTTATCTGCGAAGCTGATTTTAGCAACAAAAGCTAAATTTTTAAGAGAAGTAATATCCGCCTGAGTACCGCGAACATGTAACGCATTCAACCATTTTGATTGCCCCATCACAGTGATTCCCGTCATCTCTTTTACCGCTTTTATATACGATGCCGGAATCGGAACATCCTTGCTATCCAAGGCGATTTTTTGCGTCGTCCTTCTATCAATTGCGCGCTGTGAGAGCATCAATTGAGGATTGTCCAAATAATTTTGAACATTGGTTTTATCACCAAAATACACCCAAGCATCTTGCTGTGAAAAGACCCAAAAAGATTGGAAAAAGAAAAACAAAAAAACTATTTTTTTCATGCCGAAATGTACTCAAAAAATCATTATGAATTAAAATTTTAAGTGTTTTTAGGAGCACAAAATTGGGGATTTCATCACGTTTGGTCCCGCTGTCCTTCCAATCTTTTTATCCAGAAAAAGGATAAAAAGGATTTTCCCTCCCATCGGGGCTAGGCGACACTATCTTTTTTTTAGAAGATTTTTTTATAGTTTTTACTAACGACCACGCACAAAGTATAAAAAACTAAGGACTAATCACTAATTACTAAGGACTACCATTAAGCTATAACACCAGAACCCAACAACTCGTCCTCTTCGTACCAAGCCACAAATTGACCTTCAGTAATTGCGGATTGTGGTTCGTCAAAAATCACATACATTCCTTTTTCTTCTTGATGCAACGTGGCTTTTTGCAACGGCTGGCGGTAACGAATACGTGCCATTACTTCTTTGGCTTCACCTACTGACAAGGCTACATCTGTACGGATCCAATGTGTTTCAGAAGCATCAATTAACAATCCTCTTCTAAACAATCCTGGATGATTGCTAGATAAACCAGTATAGATTGTATTGGTCACCACATCAGTAGCAATAACAAACAAAGGCTCTGTTGTACCGCCAACGTTAAGCCCTTTTCTTTGGCCAACTGTAAAATAATGAGCGCCTTGGTGTTTCCCAACTACCTTGCCCATTTCTGGAGTATAAGTGAATTTATGAGACAATGAAGCTAAAGTTTCAGCTTCATCTAATGAAGTATAAATCGGATGATTTTTGTCGATTTGAATAATTTGACCTTCTTTGGGTTGTAATTTTTGCTGTAAAAACTCTGGCAAACGTACTTTACCAATAAAACATAAACCTTGAGAATCTTTTTTCTCTGCGGTAACCAATTCCATTTCAGCCGCTATTTCACGAACCTGAGGTTTCGTTAATGCGCCAATGGGAAACAAAGATTTAGCCAACTGTTCTTGCGACAATTGACATAAAAAGTACGATTGGTCTTTGTTAGTATCAGCTCCTGCGATAAGGTGATACAAGGGTTTTCCGTCAATTTCAGTAGTTTGTTTTTGACAATAATGCCCTGTAGCTACATAATCTGCTCCTAAACTCAATGCAATTTCTAAAAAAACAGCAAATTTAATTTCGCGATTACACAATACATCAGGGTTTGGAGTACGTCCTTTCTCATATTCACTGAACATGTAATCCACAATCTTTTCTTGGTATTGTTCACTAAGGTCAACCGTTTGGAAAGGGATTCCTAATTTTTCGGCTACCAATAAAGCATCGTTGCTATCTTCTAACCAAGGGCATTCATTGGATATCGTTACTGAGTCATCGTGCCAATTTTTCATAAATAGCCCAATAACTTCATATCCTTCTTGTTGCAACAAATAAGCGGCAACACTAGAATCTACGCCTCCAGAAAGACCAACAACCACTCTCTTTTTCATCAAAACCCTTTTTTAAAATAGGGTGCAAAGTTACAAAACATTTAGCACAGAAATTATCTAAGCAAAAGTTAATTCTTTTTACGTTTGGTAAAGCCTTCAGGATAGCTCATATTTCGCTTTTTAACCAACTTATCTTTTTCATAAAACTCCCAAACACCCTCTTTTTTACCCAACACAAAACTTCCTTTAGAAGCAATAAAACCATTGGTCTCTCTAAAAATCGCAGGACCATTATACTGCCCATTTTGATAGACCGCTTCTTCAAGCACTATCCCTTTATCTGAATAAATTTTACAACTTCCGTTTTTAAGTCCATCTACATAATTAGTTTCCTCAGCTACTTTACCATCAGGAAAATAAACCGTTCTCAATCCTGACAATTTACCTTTTTCATAAAATTCTTTGGTCATTATCACTTTCGAATTGAAGTGATAATACATCCATTCTCCTTCAAAAAGTTTATTAACCACCTTGCCTTCACTTACCTTAAACTTATTTTGATTGTAAAAAATAGTGTATGCCGAATTATCTTTTTCACTAAATTCCCGAGTAGCAATTACATCAGCTGCTTTCGTATCATCAAAATACTTAAAAACACCTACTTCTTTACCATTCAAAAAAGTACCTTCATAACGTAACCTTTTGGATTCTTCATAATACCCTCTCCATAGACCATTTTTCTTTCCAGCACTATCAACTTGATTCGTTATCGTGGTTTGTGCTACCATAGCTGAAACTTGCATAAATAAAATTAAAAGCCATTTATTCATAATCATGTTTGTAAAATTTATATGTTAAAAATTGTATTGCTTTTCAAAGTAAAATTAACACAAAACGGAAAATTTTAAACATTAGTGTTATCTGTAAACAAAAAACTTCCGTTTAGACGGAAGTTTTTTGTTTACAGATAATCTAAAATACTTATTTTTTCTTTTGTTGAGCCGCTTTTTGAGCTTCAGCTTGTTCCATTGCTTCTTGCAATTTGCGTTGGAACTTACCTTGTTTTTTAGGCTCTTTCAGTTTATTTTCTTGGATTTTAGCGTGAATTTTATCTCCATCGATAAAATATCTTTTGATTACCAACATAATTAAAATAGTAACTAAGTTAGAAATAAAGTTATACAAACTCAAACCTGCTCCATAACTATTAAAGAAGAATAACATCATCAATGGTGATACATAGATCATGATTTTCATCATTTTGGCCATATCTGGCATACCTTCTTGTTGTGGCGCTGCCATTTGTTGATCTCCCGAAGTCATTTTCATGTAAAAGAAAATAGCAATCGCTGCCAAAATTGGAAACAAACTAATATGATCTCCGTATAATGGAATATGGAACGGTAATTTTACAATTTCATCAAAAGACGACAAATCATCTGCCCAAAGGAAACTTTTCTGTCTTAACTCAAAAGCTGAAGGGAAAAACTGAAACGAAGCCATCAAGAAAGGCATTTGTATCAATGCTGGTATACAACCTGCCATGGGATTTACTCCCGCTTTGTTGTACAACTTCATGGTTTCTTGTTGTTTTTTCATGGGGTCTTTTTTGAATTTCTCACCCAATTCAGCAATTTCTGGACGCAATACTTTCATTTTGGCTTGAGACAAGAACGATTTGAAAGTAATAGGCGACATGGCCAATTTGATTAAAATGGTAAAAAGAATAATCGCAATACCATAAGCAATATAAGAACCCAAGAAACCAAATAAAGGCACAAAGATAAAACGGTTGATCCAACCGATGATTCCCCAACCTAAAGTGATGATTTTTTCTAGATTTTGATCGTATTTAGCTAATGTCTTATAATCAGATGGTCCTAAGTACCAGTTTAATTTATAATCAATTTCGCCATTATTAAAAGCCAAAGGCAAATTCGCTTTGAATGATTTTGTAAAAGTAGTATCCACTTTTTCATCATTCATAAGATTGGTAGAAACCAATTGTGCTTTCTCAAAAGGAGTTTTAGAAACTAAAATTGAAGTAAAGAAATGTTGTTTAAAAGCAATAAATGTAGGCTTTTCAAGAGTTTCTTCTTCTTTAGCACCTAATCCAGCATAATCAACCTTACCTTCTTTATGTTCAAAATAAATCTCAGTATATTTATTTTCGTAAGAAATGCTCTTTTCATTTCTGAAAGCTTTCAAATCCCATTCTAAATCCAAAGGTTTAGCGGTATTCAATACTTGGTTCAAGCCTTGAGAACGCACATCAAAACCAATCATATAATCGTTTGGTTTCACTACGTATTTAAATTCTAAAAATGAATTCGGACCTGATTTTAACTTCATTGACAACACTTGATCCGCTCCTATTTTGGTTAAAGTAGGTTCAAAAAACAAGTCTTTGGTATTTAAAGTTCGGTTGTCATTGGTTTGCAAAACAATATTCAAATTTGCATTATTGTTTTTTATCAATTCTACCAACTGACCAGACCCTTTTTTGAATTTTTCAAAGTTTTTCAAAGTTGCCTCTGCGATGTAACCACCTTTGTTAGCAATTTTTAATTTTATCACTTCGTTTTCAACCGTAGTAAAATCATTTTTTGCAGAAGGCAAAGTCGCTGAATAAGCAAAATTTCCTAATGTTTTTTGCAAAGCTACCAATTGAGTAGCATCGCCAGTGGCCACCGCAACAGTTGCTTTTTCAACTGCTTTATTCGCCAATTCTTTTGCTTTTTGAGCTTTTAAAACCAATTCTTTTTGGGCTTTTTCAGCCGCAACAACTTTAGGATCAGGTTGGTTTTGGTACATAATCCAAACCAAAATTCCAAAAATCAATATAAAACCGATAATTGAATTAATGTCAATCTTTTTTTCTTCCATTATTATCTATGTTCAAAATTCAAAACTGAAG
>CAUPCW010000080.1:0-15530 GCA_963509895.1 uncultured Flavobacterium sp. | reverse complement strand
GTTTTCCGGCTTGGTCAATAAGCTCGGCTCTTTCTTCTGCGCTTAAGGTGTTATACAGTTGCATGCTATAAACGTTAAGTGAGAAATAAATTAGGAACTCTAATTGGAAGAATTCGGGTGCAAATGTAATGCTTTTTTATGAATTCTCGGTAGGCTAAAGGCTATGTGATTGATGGTCAATAGTAATTTTTTATTTTTTAAATAGAAAAGTAAAAACTATTTAGAAAAAATGTTAAATTTACTAGAAATCATTTAACATAAAATTATGGATACCATATCTAAACCTAATTTTTTCTGGGGGCTTATTGTTTTTCTAAGTCTGTTTAGTTCTTGTAAAAAAGAAGAAAAACAAGCGCCACCACCTATTCCAGCCCCATTTATTGCAGTTGTCGCAAAAGATATTCCTATTTACAAGGATTTTGCCGCACAAACTTTTGGAGATTTAGACATCGTGTTGACTGCTAGAGTTGACGGGATTTTGACTGGAATTCATTTTAATGAAGGAGAGAAAGTACGAAAAGGACAATTGTTATACACTATTGACCCATTAGAATACGAAACCAAAGTAGAGCAAGTAAAAGGACAAGTAGCCACCTCGCAAAGCAATTTGGCTAATGCCGAAGAAGAATTGAAGAGAATCCGTCCTTTGGCTGATATGAATGCTGTTAGTAAACGTGAATTGGACGCCGCTGTTGCAAAAGCTAAGGCAGCACGTTCTAATTATGAAAGTGCTCAAGCTTCATTACGCAACCAACAATTGGAGCGCAGTTATTGCAATATACTTTCGCCAATAGACGGTGTGATAGGAATAAGTAACGCTAGAGTTGGCGATTATATTTCAAGAATTGGTAATTCTTCTAAATTAAATACGGTTTCAAGATTAGAAAAAGTAAGGGTGAGATTTACCATCAGCGAAGCCGAATTTTTAGAGTATCGAAAAAAGAAAAGCTTAAGTAAAGATAATGCTGCCAATGATATTGAACTTTTGCTTTCAGACGGAAGTGTTCATCCCTATAAAGGAGTTTTGAATTTTGCTGACGCTAAAATCGACCCTACCACAGGAACGATGACAATTGAAACAACGTTCCCTAATCCTGACAATAATTTGCGCTCTGGTCAATTTTCAAAAGTAAGAGCTTTGATTCAAAATCAAAAAGGAGCCATTGCTATTCCACAAAAAGCAGTAACCGAGTTACAAGGAATTTTTCAGGTATTTATTGTCGATAATGAAAATAAATTTCAGGTACGTATTGTTGAGGTTGGTGCCAAAGTGGGTCAAGACTGGGTAATCAATAAAGGTTTAAATGTGGGAGACAAAGTAGCCATTGTGGGTAGTTTGTTCATTCAGCCAGGCTCAGTAGTTACGCCAGTTCCTTATTCATCAGAAGCTAAAAAAGTACAATAGTTATGGATAATTTTTTTGTAAAAAGACCCATCGTTGCAATTGTATTATCCATTTTCATGGTAATTATTGGAGGCCTCTCGATTCTCTCCACACCAATTGCTCAGTACCCAGAAATAGCGCCTCCAATTGTGCAAATTCAAACGAGTTATAGAGGAGCAAATGCACTAAATGTAGAGCAAGCCGTAGCGACTCCAATCGAACAAAAAGTGAATGGAGTTGAGAATATGCTCTATATGCAGTCTACTAATACTGGTGATGGAAGTATGTCATTGTCGGTTACTTTTGATATGGGAACCGATTTGGATAATGCTACAATGTTGACGCAAAACCGTGTAGCATCAGCAACTTCAACACTACCTGTTGATGTTAAAAACACAGGAGTTACGACTAAGAAATCCTTGTCAATGCCTTTGCTGTTGTTCTCTATTTACTCTCCAAATAATACGTATGATTCTAATTTTTTAACCAATTATGCTAACATCAATATTGTTGATGCGCTTTCGAGAATCAAAGGGGTTGGTGAAGTTGTAATTTTTGGAGGGAGTAATTATGCCATGAGAATTTGGGTCAAACCCGATATTTTGGCTAAATATAAGTTGACGATTCCAGACATTATGAATGCCATCAAAGAGCAAAACTCAATTGCTCCCGGAGGAAAATTTGGTGCGCCTCCAGCCGAAGACGGAAACGAATTCACGTATAATGTTACCTTAAAGGATCGTTTAATTGATATTGAAGATTTTGAAAATATCATACTTAAATCCAATATCGGCAATCAACAAGTCCGATTAAAAGACGTAGCTACTGTTGCTCTTGGTACTGAAAGCTATGCGTCAAAAGGGGGCTTAAACGGAAAACCTGCGGGGACTATCGGAGTAAAACAAATGCCAGGCTCTAATGCTCTCGATGTGGCAGCAGAGTCAAAACGCGTTATGGACGAATTGAGCAAAAAGTTTCCGCAAGACCTTAAATACACTACATCTCTAGATACTACTTTGGCCATTACAGAAGGAATTGATGAGATTATGCATACGCTTTTAGAAGCTATCATTCTGGTAATTATAGTGGTTTTTATCTTTTTACAAAATTGGAGAGCCACCATTATCCCTTTACTTACGGTACCCGTTTCCTTAATTGGGGTATTTATGTTGTTTCCACTTTTGGGGTTTTCTGTGAATGTACTTTCCTTGTTAGGTTTGGTGCTAGCGATAGGAATTGTGGTCGATGATGCCATTGTAGTAGTTGAAGCCGTAATGCACCATATTGAGCACGGATTATCGCCAAGAGAGGCAACGAATCGTGCCATGAAAGAAGTTTCGGGACCTGTAGTAGCTATCGCGGTGGTGTTGACCGCTGTTTTCATCCCAGTAGCGATGACACCCGGAATTACAGGTCGTTTGTACCAACAGTTTGCCATCACAATTGCTATTTCTGTGGTGTTTTCAGCCATAAGTGCTTTAACTTTAAGTCCAGCTTTGTGTTCTATTTTATTAAAACCTAATCAAGAAGCTACAGGTTGGTTAGGGCGTTTTTTCAAGGCATTCAATCAAAAATTTGATGCGTTTACAGGAAAATACACGGGACTTACTGCTTATTTGATAAAGAAAACCGTTCGCAGCTTTATATTTATTGGAATAATTGTGGGAGCCATTATGCTGCTTGGCAGTAAAATACCAGGTGGATTTGTACCAGAGGAAGATCAAGGATATATGTTTATCAATGTTGAATTGCCAGGTGCTTCTTCTTTACATCGAACCGAAGCGGTTTGTAAAAAAATCGAAGCCATTTTGGGAAAAACCGAAGGAATAGAATATTACACCACGGTAGCAGGATTTAGTTTGTTGAAAAACTCTATGGCTACCAATAATGGTTTTTTCTTTATCTCGTTGAAAGAATGGAAAGAGCGAGAGCAAGATGTATTTCAAATTATAAAAGAGTTAAACGGAAAATTAGTGTATGCTGTACCAGAGGCCACCGCTTTTGCTTTTGGACCACCACCAATTACTGGTATTGGTAATGCGGCGGGATTTACCATTATGTTGCAAGACAGAGGAGGGAAAACGCCTCAATATTTGTTTGAAAATGCCCAACGTTTTATGGCAGAAGCTAGAAAACGTCCCGAAATAGGTAGTGTGCGCACCACGTTTAATCCCAATGTTCCTCAAATTAGTTTGGATATTGATCGAGAGAAAGTAACCGAACTCAATTTGTCACTATCGGATGTGAATATGGCGATTGGAGCCAGTTTGGGAGGACAATATGTAAATGAGTTCAATCGATTTGGGCGTCAATACATTGTTTTGATTCAAGCGGCCCCCAGTTTCACTTTAAATCCGGAAGACATCAACAAAATCTTTGTTCGTAATAGAGACAATATTATGATTCCAATTTCGAGTATTGCCACGATAAAAAAAGAGAGCGGACCTGAGTTTACTACGCGTTTTAATTTGTATCGCTCTGCCGAAATTGGAGGAACACCTGCCGAGGGTTATACTTCTGCCGAAGCTCGACAAGCGTTGCAAGAAACTGCCGAAAAAATTCTTCCTGCGGATATGGGTTATGAATGGTCTGCGATGAGTTACCAAGAAAAACAAGCCGAAGGGAAAGGAGCCACCGTTTTTATTATGGCTATTTTGTTTGTATTCTTAATATTAGCAGCACAATACGAAAGTTGGAAACTCCCGTTTAGTGTATTGTTAGGTACGCCTTTTGCTGTTTTTGGCGCCTTCTTGGGATTGTATCTGTGCAAGTTATTTAGTCCGGATTATGTAAACAATGTTTTTGCTCAAATTGGACTGGTAATGCTCATTGGACTGGCGGCCAAAAATGCCATTCTCATTGTAGAATTTGCGAAAGCGGAATATGAAAAAGGAGTACCTCTAGTAGAAGCTGCTTTAACAGCCGCTAAGTTGCGATTCCGACCTATTTTAATGACAGCTTTTGCTTTCATTCTTGGTGTGGTTCCATTGCTAACGGCTTCGGGAGCGGGAGCTCAAGCCCGAAAAGTTATGGGAATGACCGTGTTTAGCGGAATGCTTGTAGCTACAATTTTAGGGGTTTGTTTTATTCCTGTTTTATTTGTGTTTATAGAAGGTTTCGGAAAAAAGAAAATCGAAGAAAACACTGTCGAATCTACAAAATCTATCAGCCATGAGGAATAAATATAAAATAATAGTACTATTGGTTACCCTATCTTTTTTACCAATAAGTTGTTTGGTAGGTCCAAAATATAAAGCACCAGAATTGCAAGAATCAATGCAATTTAGAATGGCACAAACCGCAGATACCACTGCATCCATTCTAAATGTGAAATGGTTCGATATTTTTAATGATGAAATCCTGAAAGCATTAATTAAAAAGGGCATTGAGAATAACTATGATCTAAAAATTGCTATTTCTCGTTTGGACCAAGCCAAGGCCAATTTAGGATTTACCAAAGCCAATGTTTTACCCACTTTTCAATATTCTGGAGGTGTAAATACAGCCGAAACTATTTTTCAGCCTTCTACAATGGTAGCAAATATGTCTTGGGAAATCGATTTTTGGGGAAAACTAAGACACGAAAATAAAGCCGTTCAAAATGAACTTTTGGCTACCGAGGAAGCGAGAAAGACTGTAATGGCAGGATTAGTAAGTGATATTGCCACAGCTTATTTTCAGTTAAGGGATTTAGACAATCAACTAGAAATCACGAAACAAACGTTGAAGACACGTCAAGATTCCTATGTAATCATTACCGACCGTTTTAAAAGTGGCTATACTTCAGAGTTGGATAAAGTACAAATAGAACAACAAGTTGCTATTGCCGAAGCGGCCATTCCAAATATTAAAAGACAAATCACGGTTTTAGAAAACACGATTTCCATTTTGATTGGACAAATGCCAGCACCTATAGAAAGAGGAAAAACCAACAAAGAGCAATTGATGGTAGCCAATTTACCTTTGTCGATTCCGTCGACTTTGTTGCAAAACAGACCTGATGTAAAAAGAGCCGAGTTACAATACATAGCAGCTCACGAGCGTATTGGAGTAGCGCAAGCAATGCGTTATCCTTCATTCAATATTGCGGCTTTAGCCGGATTTGCTAGCGCAAAAGTGGGTGACTTATTCGATAGTGGTTCTTATAATCAAAATGTCTCAGCAGGAGTGGTTGGCCCTATTTTTCAATTTGGAAAAAACAGAAGACGTGTAGAAATTAACCGTCAAATAGCAGAGCAATCCAAATTAAACTATCAAAAAACCTATCTAGTTGCAGTTGGAGAAGTTGAAAACGCTATTCAAAACGTTACCACCTTTAAAGAAGAATTTGAAGCAAGAAGCCGCCAAGTAGCCGCTGCAAAAAAGAATTATGAATTATCCTATGCCCGTTATTACAATGGTTATGTTTCTTATCTGGAAGTTTTGGATGTGCAACGTTCATTGTTCGATGCAGAAATTAGTTTGTCACAATTGTCGCAACGTCAATTGACCGCTATGGTTCAATTATACAAAGCCTTAGGTGGAGGTTGGAATTAAAAAATAATATGACCAGTCAAGTAGACTAACAATGCAATTTTGGAACGCGGATGAAACGGATTTTACTGGGTTTATAAAAATTTGTTTTTTATCCGTTTAAATCTGCGTCATCCGCGTTCCATTTTCAAAATGGATACAAGTAACGAATGAAAAAAAAAATAGCGCATAAAAAAACATCCATATTCGGATGTTTTTTTATGCGCTATAAAAGGATACAATTAGCAATATTCGTTAAAAGCATCTTTTAAGTTGTCTGCAATCATTTCTGCTGGACGACCTTCAATATGATGACGCTCTAACATGTGCACCAATTCTCCGTTTTTGAACAAAGCCATAGAAGGCGATGATGGAGGAAAAGGAAACATATGCTGTCTTGCAGCATCAACCGCTTCTTTGTCAACACCAGCGAAAACAGTGATTAAATGGTCTGGTTTTTTTGCACCATCTAAACTCATTTTAGCTCCCGGACGTGCATTTCTTGCTGCACAACCACATACAGAATTCACAACTACTAATGTTGTTCCTGCTGCTTTTATAGCAGTATCTACTTCTGCTGCATTATGTAAATCTTGGAAACCAGCAGCAGTTAATTCTGCTTGCATCGGTAAAACCATATCTTGTGGATACATATCGTTTGTTTTTTCTAGTTAAATTTTGAATGCAAAGTTACAAAGTTTGATAAAAAATTATCACAACGAATTATAAAGTTTTGTTATAGTTACTGCTAATTAATTTATCGTCTCCCCATTTGCAACTCCCTCCGCATCTGGATTAACAAAAACGAGTTTGCCCTCTGAATTAGTAGTCATCAAAATCATACCTTGACTTTCTACGCCTCGTAAATTTCTTGGTGCTAAGTTTACTAAAACAGTTACTCGTTTTCCAATGATATCTTCGGGTTTAAAACTCTCTGCAATTCCTGAAACGATGGTGCGTACGTCAATTCCAGTATCTACTTTTAGAATCAATAATTTATTTGCTTTTGGCATTTTTTCGGCTTCCAAAATAGTTCCTACACGAATATCCATTTTGGCAAAATCTTCAAACTGAATCAACTCTTTCTGTGGTTCAGCTTTTTTGTTTTCAGCACTATTAGCCGTTTTCGTAGCTTCCAATTTATCGATTTGTTTTTGAATCGCTTCGTCTTCAATTTTAGAGAAAAGCAATTCTGCTTCGCCAATTTGGTGACCTGCTGGTAATAAATTCCAATTGTCAAAATCCAAATTCCATTTATTGACATCGATATTCAGCATTCGTAACAATTTTTGTGACGTAAACGGTAAGAACGGCTCACAAAGTGAACTCAAAGCAGCCGCAATTTGCAAGGCTACAAACATTTGGGTTTGGGTACGCTCTGGATCGGTTTTGACCATTTTCCAAGGTTCTTCGTCGGCCAAATATTTATTTCCTAAACGCGCTACATTCATCATTTCGCCCAGTGCTTCTCTAAATCGGTATCTTTCGATAGAACTCGAAATCACCGCTGGATACGCTTTCAATTCCGTTAAAGTTTGTTCATCTACTACAGACAATTCACTTGGAGTTGGAACAATTCCGTTGTAATATTTATTTGTCAACACTACCACACGATTGATGAAATTTCCAAAAATGGCTACCAATTCGTTATTGTTTCTAGCCTGAAAATCTTTCCAAGTAAAATCGTTGTCTTTGGTTTCTGGAGCATTCGAAGTCAAGGCATAGCGCAATACATCCTGCTGATTTGGAAATTCTTCTAAATATTCGTGCAACCAAACCGCCCAGTTTTTTGAAGTCGATAATTTATTGCCTTCTAAGTTCAAAAACTCGTTTGCCGGAACATTATCGGGTAAAATGTAACTTCCTTCCGCTTTCAACATTGCTGGGAAAATCACACAGTGAAAAACGATATTATCTTTTCCGATAAAATGTACCAATTTTGTATCTTGATCTTTCCAGTACGGTTCCCAATCTTTACCTTCTCTGGCTGCCCATTCTTTGGTTGACGAGATGTAACCAATTGGCGCATCAAACCAAACGTATAATTTTTTTCCTTCGGCACCTTCTACAGGAACATCAATTCCCCAATCTAGGTCGCGAGTTACTGCACGAGGCTCTAATCCGCCGTCAATCCATGATTTTACTTGACCATATACGTTAGGTTTCCAATCATTTTTATGACCTTCCAAAATCCATTCTCTCAAAAATGCATCATAACGATCCAGAGGTAAGAACCAGTGCTTGGTCGATTTCAAAATAGGCGTTTCTCCCGTAATGGTAGATTTTGGATTGATTAAGTCGGTAGCGTTTAGTGTAGAACCACATTTTTCGCATTGATCCCCGTAGGCTTCTTCGTTGCCACATTTTGGGCAAGTACCTACTACAAAACGATCGGCCAAAAACTGATTGGCTTTGGCATCATATAATTGTTCGGTAATTTCTTCGATAAAATCACCTTTGTCGTATAATTTTTTAAAGAATTCAGAAGCCGTTTTGTGATGAATTTCTGCCGAAGTTCTAGAATAATTATCAAATGAAATTCCGAAATCAGCAAATGATTTTCTAATGATTCCATCGTATTTATCAATCACTTCTTGAGGCGAAATGCCTTCTTTTTTGGCTTTCATCGATATAGCCACGCCGTGTTCATCACTTCCGCAAACAAACACAACATCCCTTCCTTGCAAACGCAAATAACGTGAATAAATGTCCGAAGGTACGTAAACTCCCGCCAAGTGCCCAATATGAATGGGGCCGTTAGTGTAAGGCAATGCTGCTGTAATGGTATATCTTTTTGGATTCTGCATCTTAATTTCTGTTTTATTGCCTGCAAAAATAAGCAATAGAATTGAGAGTTGTATGGTTTTATTAGGAGCTATTTCCCGCTATTCGCTACAATCTTTTGTGCCGAAAAAAGACACAAAAGGATTTTCACTACTATCGGGGCTAGGGTATTTCTTTTCAAAATACTTTTAGTGGAATTACTTAATAAAATAGAACCGATTTAAACTAGCTTTTTTCCTCATAGAAATTGACCTTTCATGCAAAACCTTCATAATTTTTTTTGCAATCTTTGGCGTCTAAACAAAACCATAGTATGAGCAAGACAAAACTAACGATCAATAAAAACGGATCTATAAAAATTGAAGGTGATTTTGAAATAGTTGATCAAGACGGAACGGTCTATGGACTAGAAGGAAGAACAGCTTTGGGCTTGTGCCGATGTGGTTTGTCTTCGAATAAACCTTTTTGTGATGGTTCCCACCGCAATAATTTTGAAGGCGAATCGAAAGCATTTGATTTACCTCCAATGAAGAAAAATTAGATTCAATAAACACTAAGGTTATGGCTAAAGGACCTGAAAAAAACACCAAAAACAAGGCGTTGCATACCAAATTGCTCAATCGGAAGAAAGCGAAATTGCAAGAAGAAAAAAGAGAAAAAGCCTTGCGATTAAAGGCTTTGGTGGCCAAAATAAATGCCCAAAAAAGAAACGACGAATCGGATAGTAATGCCGTCAAGTAACAGATGAATTTTAATTACATTCAAAATCAACTTTTTATTCGAAATTTGTCGTCAATCGCTTTAAAAACTAATCCATATGGAATTCGGTAAAATCATTATTTCAGAAACCGCTGCAGCAAGCGAAAACCCTCAAGACGTTATCAACTCTAATATTTCTGTAATCAATTTGATGAGAGAAGAAAAAGTCGACGACGATTTAATTCACGAAGACGCCTTAATGAGTTATTATTTAGATTATTATACTTCACAATATACCGAAGGAAATTTTGCTCAATTTGTCTATAATTCGCGATGGAATCTAGAGCTAAACGAACTTATTGAGGAAGGTCTGCAATTGTTGGGTGCTCACCATCATTTAGCACTGTTTCAACAGCAATGCAAAAAGGTTCAATTGATGAGCAGTGTAAAACGCGAAAAATTCTTCAAAAGCAAACTAGAAGGGGTAAATCCAATTCGAGACCTACTCAACAATGACACTTTTTTTGAAATAGAAGAAAATTTAGTGGCTTTAAATGCCAATTTTTTAAAATCCCATCCCGATACCGAAATACTTACAGTAGATGAAATGTTTGCTGTTTTAGAAGAATTTGTAGGACACGAAATTAAAAGGGCTTAATACCAAAAAAGCCATTCATTACGAATGGCTTTTTATAAAATTATTTCTAACAATTAGAATTTATAAGTGATTCCAATTTTGGCACCACTTGTAGCGTTACCTCCGCCACCTTCGATGTTAATTCCGAAATTTTTATTGAAGAAATATCTTCCTCCAATTTGTACGCCAAGTCCAATGTTTGAATCTTCGGTACTATTATAATTTTTATCATCGTAGTTGAAAATATAATAGTTCAATCCCAATCCTCCATAAAAATCCCATTGGCTAGGAATATTTAATACTTTATTGAAGTGGTAGTTAACATTTGCACCAAGACCTGTTACAGAATAGTCGTAATATGTCCCTGCATAACGCTCATTGTGCGTGCGGTACGATAATTCTCCACCTACAGTAAAGTTACTACCAACACCGTAGTCAAGACCAACATAAACTGGAGTTCCCCAACCAGAAGTTCCTATTCCGGCATTCAATTGTACTCTTCCATTTTCTAAAGGAGCTTGTGCAAAAACACTAATTGCTGAAAAGCAGAAAACTGCTAAAAAAAGAATTTTTTTCATTGTAATGGTTTAAAAGTTCAAGGCAAAAATAGACTATTAAAGCCGCTTTCTTACCCTTTTTTAATGTTTTGCCTTTTTAAAATTTGTAATACATTTATTATGAGGTGTTTGGATTTTTTGAAAACACACTTAATTATTATTGTAGTTTATATACTATAAATTTGAGCCGCATTGTGTACTTTTAACAAATAATATATTTTGTTTACAAACACAAAAGAGTAGTTTTCGAAAATAGTATTATATTTACATTTCTTTTGTTGTTTGTGTTTAAAATATTGTTAATCAGTTGTTTAATGTTAAAAGTTGCAAAATGAAAAATGTATTCTGCTTATTCTTCCTATTTTGTATAGTCACTACAAAAGCACAAAACCAAGTAGTTATCTCTAATGATTGGATGGCATTCCGCCAAACCATTGATATACAAACCAAAGTAAAAAAGAAATTCAAGGTGGTGGCCTCTGTTAAAGTCGAAAGTAATGAACCCAAAACGTGGGCTGCAATTTGGTCAAGAGTTGATAATAAAACAGATGAAGTAGGCTTTTTTGATAACATGGGAAATAGACCTATCAAATCCAACACTTGGCAATCTTACACCATAGAAGGTACTATTGATGAGAATTCAAAAGCGTTAAATTTTGGTGGATTGTGTTCTTATAACGGTAAATTCTATTTTGACAAATTCGAACTTTTCATAGAAAATGCAAAAGGCGTGTTAGAACCCTACACTATTATGAATGCTAGTTTTGAAATGCCTCTTAAAAATGGAGAAATTCAAAAATGGGAATTTGGAACTCGAAAAGATAAGATTACAAAAGTCAAAGAATATAGCGCAAAATTAGATAAAAGCGCCGTTGCTGGGAATGCTAGTTTGCTTCTTGAAGGTACTGGAATTGTAGTGAAAGAAACCGGTAAAATAGGAAATGTTGAAGGAGCTTCCCCTCAAATAGGTGCGATGATTTCGATGCTTGAAGATTTAAAAGACAGAGTCGAACGTACTGTAAAAAATTTGAGTCCGTACGAAATTGATTATTTGCATGACGAAAAAGCCAACAGAATAGGTTCGCTAATTATGCATTTGGCTGCTGCCGAAAAATATTACCAAGTCCTTACTTTTGAGAATAGAGATTTTACACCCGAAGAGCAAGCTAAATGGGGCACTGCTTTAGATCTAGATAAAGGAGGTCGTGATGAATGGAAAGGACATGATGTGCAATACTATTTAGACATTTATAGCCAAGTAAGAAATAAAACCATCGAGGAACTTAAAAAGAGAGATGATGTGTGGTTTAACCAACTTGTAATGAAAGAAGAAATAACCAATCATTACTGTTGGTTTCATGTTATGGAGCATCAATCCAGTCATTTGGGACAAATCTTGTTTCTTAAAAAACGAATTCCACCTCAAAAAGAAGTCATTCTAGAACAGAAGATTAAAAATTAAATCCCTGTCAATTCTTTAAAAAAACCTTCTTTGGATATAATTCAGAGAAGGTTTTTTTATGAATCCAAACCTAAAAACCTTTTCCTAAAACTTTGTCTAGTACTTATCAAACATTTCCTTAAATTTGTGAGCGCAAATAGCCATAAATACAAGAGTTAAAAACAAAACTATGTTACAAATCGCATTTATTAGAGAGAATCAAGAAAAAGTAATCAACGCTTTAGCCAAAAGAAACATTGATGCTAACAGTATTGTAAACGAAGTGGTACAATTAGACGAACAACGTCGCGCTACTCAAGTGGCTTTAGACAACACTTTATCTGAATCTAATAAATTGTCCAAAGACATTGGTGATTTGATGAAAAGTGGTGAGAAATCAAAAGCCGCTATTTTAAAAGAAAAAACAGTTGCTTTAAAAGAAAAAAGCAAGGAATTGGCAGAAAAAGCAGATGCTTTGGCCGAAGAATTGACTCAAAAATTATATACTTTGCCTAACCTTCCAGCTGATATTGTACCGAATGGTAAATCGGCAGATGACAACCTTAATGTTTTTCAAGAAGGTGACATTCCTACGTTGCACGAAGGCGCTTTGCCACATTGGGAATTGGTAAAAAAATACGACATCATCGACTTTGAATTGGGCGTAAAAATCACCGGTGCAGGATTCCCTGTTTACAAAGGAAAAGGAGCTCGCTTACAACGTGCTTTAATCAATTATTTTTTAGATAAAAACACAGCTGCTGGCTACAAAGAAATGCAAGTGCCACATTTAGTAAACGAAGCTTCAGGCTACGGAACAGGTCAATTGCCAGACAAAGAAGGACAAATGTATCACTCAACTATTGATGATTTGTATTTGATTCCAACGGCTGAGGTTCCTGTAACCAATTTGTTTAGAGATGTTATTGTAAGTGAAAACGAATTGCCAATATTGTGTACCGCTTACACCCCTTGTTTCCGTCGTGAAGCAGGTTCTTATGGGGCACACGTACGCGGATTAAACCGTTTGCACCAATTTGATAAAGTAGAAATTGTTCGTATCGAACATCCAGAAAAATCATACGAAGCTTTGGATGGCATGGTAGAACATGTCAAAAATATTTTGCAAGAGCTAAAATTACCGTACCGAATTTTGCGCTTATGCGGAGGAGATATGGGATTCACTTCAGCATTGACCTATGATTTTGAAGTGTTTTCAACTGCACAAGACCGTTGGTTAGAAATTTCATCTGTGTCTAACTTTGAAACCTTCCAAGCCAACCGTTTGAAATTACGTTTCAAAGACAAAGATGGAAAAAATCAATTGGCGCATACCTTGAACGGAAGTTCTTTGGCTTTGCCAAGAGTTTTGGCCGGAATTTTAGAAAACTACCAAACTCCAACCGGAATCGTAATCCCTGAGGTGTTGCGTCCGTATTGTGGTTTTGATATCATTGACTAAATAAATTACCATATAAGGCATTTAAGGTCATTTAAGTTTAGTAATTTAAATAATCTTCATACAATAAAGAGGTTTTTATGATTCAGCTTTTACAGTAAAAACATAAATTTTGGTAATAGCTTGATTCTTATATGTCCTTACATGCCTCCTATGGTTAAATAATTTTGTAACCCATGAAAAAACTCTTTCTACATATCGCACTGTTTTTTTCATGGATTTGTTTTTCGCAAAACGAGCAGCTAGCGCAATATTATTATGAAAAAGGAGATTTTGAAAAAGCCAAAGTAGCCTACGAAGAACTGCTCAAAAGTATCCCGCAAAACTCCCAATATTTTCTCAGAACGATAGATTGCTACCAGCAATTACAGCAATTTGAACTGGCAGAGAAAACAATTCAAACGCGTTATTCTAAATACAAACAAGCTTTTTTGTTAGTCGAAATGGGCTACAATTGGCAGTTACAAAAAAATGAAGCCAAAGCCAAAGTTTATTACGAGCAAGCGCTCGAAAGCATTCGCAAAAATCCCAACGAAGTGTATGGTGTAGCCAATGCCTTTGAAAAAAAAGTAATCTTAGAATACGCTGTAAAAGCTTATCAAACTGCGGCTGAATTAGATGCGACCTTTAACTTCAATTATCAAATGGCGTTGCTTTATGGTCAATTGGGCAAAACGGATTTGATGATTACCACATTTTTGGATGAATCCTTTATTAATCCGCAAAATTCGAATTTGGTTCAGCACCAATTGTCGCGTTATATGTCTGACGAGAGCGATACCTCATTTTCTGATTCTTTAAAAAAAGCGTTGATTTTGCGAACTCAAAAAGACCAAGACATTTTCTGGAATCAGTATTTGAGTTGGTTTTATGTGCAACAAAAAGAGTTTGGTAAAGCCTTTATTCAAGAAAAAGCCATTTACAAACGCAATCCAGAATCCTTAGCAGAAATTGTAAGCTTGGGACAAATGGCAATTGAGGAAGAGCAAACCGAAGCGGCAACCGAAATCTTGGGCTTTGTTTTAGAAAACACCAAGGATTTGGAAACGTTGATACAAGCCAATACGTACTTAATCGAAATGAAATTAGCAAAAGCAAAACCTGCTGATTTTATTGCCATTGACGCACAGCTTAAAGCATTATTACAACAGTTTGAAATCAATCCGTTTACACTGAAATTGCAATTAATTCAAGCCCATTTTACGGCCTTTAATCTAAAAAAACCAGAAGAAGCAAAGGCAATTATTACTAAAGCATTGACACTGCCTTTGAATGATTACCAAATTGCCGATACCAAAATGGAGTTGGCCGATATTTTTTTATTTGAAGAAAAATACAACCAAGCTTTACTGTATTATTCCCAAATTGAATTGGATTTGAAGAACGATGTAATGGCACATGAAGCCAGTTTAAAAGCAGCCAAAACAAGTTATTTTAAAACCGATTTTGACTGGGCGTTGAAGCAATTTAAAGAATTAAAATCTGCCAATACACAATTGATTGCCAATGATGCTTTGGAATATTTTTTATTGATTAATGACAATACCGTTGCCGATTCTACCCAAACAGCTTTAAAGCAATTTGCTAAAGGAGACTACTTAATGTATCAAAAACGCAACGATGAGGCAATTGCTCATTTCCAAAAGATAGTACAGCAATTTAAAGGGCAAGAGATTGAAGCGGTCACCCTATTACGATTAGGTAAATTGTATGAGACCACTGGTAATTATACTCAGGCTTTGCAACAATATCAGGCTATTATTGCCCAACATAGTGATGGCATTTATATAGACGAAGCCTTGTTTTTTGCGGCGGAACTGTACGTGAAATACCTAAACGACCCCGAAAAAGCAAAGCCACTTTATGAAAAAATGATTTTTAACCATCAAGATAGTATTTACTTTGTTGAGGCAAGAAAAAAATTCAGACAATTAAGAGGCGATAAGAATTTGTAAAAGAGTTTAATCGTTGATTCGGTTAACCGATTAAATCAACGATTAAACAATTAACCGATTAAACAACAAAAGATGATTATATACAACGTTACCATCAATATT
>CAUPCW010000079.1:0-15679 GCA_963509895.1 uncultured Flavobacterium sp. | reverse complement strand
AATGAAAACCCCGGAGTGATTTGAGTTTGTTTTTCTTGGTAGAAAAGAGCGACCAACGGAAGCTCCTTTTATGCCTTAGAAAAACTACTCTAATCGCGAGGAGTTGTAATGTACAGCAGGAATAGCTCTTTATTAAAAGTGGATAATCTTTAGTGTTTTGCTTTTACGAATTTGGCTTTGGATTATATTTTTAGCATCTCTATTGTTTTGCATAGGCACTAAAATATTTTTTAAGATTTCTGGATTTGTAATCTGATAATTTAAATCATAAAAAGCATATCCTTTGTAAATTCCGTTTTCAATAAGTACGGCTGAGCGTTCACTGATGTTGCGTCCTTTGTCTATTACAATCATATTTTGCGTCTCAAAATCATTTTCTTTCAAAAATAGATCGACTCTTTGGTTGTATTCTTCAGCAGAAATTTCGCCAATGCAAGCACCGTCACATTCTTTTATGCCATATTGAAAACATTCTTTTTTGGATTGATACAAGCCCGTTAATTTTTGACACAAATGATATTTAGTCGTAATCTTGAACAAGGTGTTTTTAGCTTCTTGTAATGATGAAAAAGAAGTGATTTCTTTTTTACGACCATCGTATTTTTGGATTTTTAGGTTCAAATAGCCATTTTTATCTTTCTCGGTATAAAGTGCTAATTGAAAAATACTTTTACGCTGCGCGCGATTCAATATGGGTTTATTGACTTTTATTTCTTCACTTTCCTTGAGTAAAGCAATCAATTCACTTCCTGTTTCTTCATGAGTTACTGCAAAAACTTCGGTTTGAATTTTTTTGCACTTATTGGATTTTCCAGTAAAATGTTGGTTAATTCTCTTTTTTATGTTTCGGCTTTTGCCAATATAAATTAGGTTGCCTTTGTCGTTATGGATGTAATAAATTCCGGTTCTAGAAGGTAAATTTTGTACAATGTCTAGGAGTTTTGGAGCAATTCCTTTTTCGATTTCGGTTTTGATTAACTGTTTTATGATTGTTTTTTCGACATCTTTTTCGAGTAATAACTTAAAAAGTTTTACGGTGGCCATGGCGTCTCCGCTTGCACGATGTCTATCGGCCATTGGAATTCCCAATGCTCTAACTAATTTTCCTAAACTATGTGAAGGTTGTTCTGGTAATAATTTTTGTGACAATTCTACGGTACACAGTGTTTTTAGATTGAAATCATACCCTAATCTGCGAAATTCAGTTCTCAAGATTCTATAGTCAAAACTGGCATTATGTGCAACCAAAACACAGTCGGTTGTTATTTCTATGATGCGTTTGGCTACTTCAAAGAATTTTGGAGCAGAGCGTAACATAGCATTGTTTATGCCGGTAAGCTTTACTACAAAGGGTTGAATTGGAATTTCGGGATTGACGAGACTGATAAACTGATCTACGATTTCGTGTCCGTCAAATTTATAAATAGCAATCTCTGTGATTCCTTCTTCGTTAAATTGTCCTCCTGTGGTTTCTATGTCAAGTATTGCGTACATAGCCCCTAGCTCCCAATGGAGGAATATATTTGGTTATTATCTAAAATTATTTTCGTCATAATTACAATTTTTTTTTTTTTACCCCTTTGGGGGTTAGGGGGCTTTTATCTTCCCCCAAAGATACTACTTCCGATTCTAACCATAGTGCTGCCGCATGCTATTGCTAAGGGATAATCGCCCGACATTCCCATAGAAATAGTTTTCAGTTCACAGTTTTCAGTTTTCTGTTCTTGTAGGGTATCAAAAATAGCTTTCAAATGGGTGAATTCTTTTTTGATTTGGTTTTGATTATCCGTAAAGGTAGCCATTCCCATTAATCCAACTATTCTAATATTGTTCATTTGATTAAAAGAAGTGGAGTGGAGCAAATTTTGTAATTCTGCTTCATCCAGACCAAATTTTGATTCTTCTTCGGCGATATAAATTTGCAATAAGCAATTAATAATTCGGTTGTTTTTTTGAGCTTGTTTATTGATTTCTTCTAATAACTTTAAGCTATCGACTCCATGAATCAATTGTACAAATGGAGCCATATATTTTACCTTATTGGTTTGAACATGCCCAATCATATGCCATTCAATATCTTTAGGCATTTGTTCCCATTTATCCGTCATTTCTTGGATTTTATTTTCACCAAAAATGCGTTGTCCGGCTGTATAGGCTTCCATTAAATTGGCTACGGGTTTTGTTTTTGAAACCGCTACAAGTGTAACGTTTTCAGGAAGCGATTGTTTTATTTTTAATAAATTTTCAGCTATTGCCATTTGGTTTGTATTAATTCTTTTTCAGTATATTTCCTGAATCTAGGAACACTAAGCAAACTTATTAAATTAATACTTGTTTTCATTCATGGTTGGTTGTCTTCTTTTATTTGTTGCTAAAATTTATCTTTTATTTAACGAATTTCATTGTTTGCAGCAATAAGGTTGAAAGTAGTATTTCTGTATTACAAAACAAGCCCGATAATTTCGGGCTTGTTTTTGGATTGTTACTACGTTTACTTATTCAAATTTTGATTTTACTTCTGCTTTTGGCCAACTGTTGTTGGTAACATCAATGTCTGCAGTTTCTAATTTTGGGTCGATTTGAATTTTTTTGATGGCTTTTGAAGTAGCGTATACTTTTTTGGCAGTGTCATTATTTTTTCTCCAAATTTGTGCTGGATATTTAAAGTTTTCAGTAGTACCATCCTCATAAGTGAGTTCAACTAATATAGGCATAATTAACCCTCCTGGCTTGTTAAATTCTACTTCATAAAAGTATTTTGGTGTATTTAAAGTAGCTTTTTCTTCAGCTGTCAATTTTTCGTTAACATAGTCCGAAAGCAATTTGAATTCGTCTACTTTCAATGCTTTTTTATCAGTTTCTTTCAATTCTGCATTTGAAGAATTTACTAAATACACAAAGGGTCCTTTTTCTTCGCCAAAACGACCTCTTCTAACTTTTGAATTTTTTAATTCGGTAGTAGGAGTATCGGTTACATAATATTGTTTCACTTCAGTAATTCCAATATCAACAAAATCAGTAGAGTAAAACCAACCTCTCCAAAACCAGTCTAAGTCAAATGCAGAAGCGTCTTCCATAGTTCTAAAAAAATCTTCAGGAGTTGGGTGTTTGAATTTCCAACGAGTTGCGTAAGTTTTAAAAGCGTGATCAAATAATTCACGACCCATTACTGTTTCTCTCAATATATTCAATGCTGTTGCTGGTTTTCCGTAAGCATTATTTCCAAATTGAATAATACTTTCAGAATTACTCATGATTGGCTCTAGCATTTTTTGATCCCCACTCATGTATGGGACGATATTTTTTGCTGGTCCTCTTCTTGATGGGAAATTGGTTCCTAATTCTTGCTCCGCCATATATTCCATAAAGGAGTTCAATCCTTCATCCATCCATGTCCACTGACGTTCATCAGAGTTAACAATCATTGGGAAGAAGTTATGTCCTACCTCGTGAACAATTACGCCAATCATTCCATTTTTTACCTGAGGACTAGTTACTCCATTTGCGTCAGGACGACCAAAATTCCAACAAATCATTGGGTATTCCATTCCTTGATCTTCAGCCGAAACAGATACAGCTTTTGGATAAGGGTAATCGAAAGTATGTGATGAATAACTTTTTAAAGTATGAGCAACCGTTCTAGTTGAAGTTTCTCCCCATAACGGATTGGCTTCTTTTGGATATACAGAAGTAGCCATTACTGTTTTTCCACCAAGTTTTACTGCCATTGCATCAAAAATGAATTTTCTAGAGGTAGCAATTCCAAAATCTCTTACATTTTTGGCGCTAAATTTCCACGTTTTCTTTTGAGTAGAAAAACCTTTTTCAGCAGCTTCTGCTTCCGCTTGAGTTACGATTACTACTGGATTGTCAAAAGTCTTTTTAGCTTGCTCATAACGTTTCATTTGCTCTGAACTAAAAACTTCTGAAGGGTTCAATAATTCTCCTGTTGCTTCCATCACGTGATCTGCAGGAACGGTAATATTTACATCGAAATTTCCAAATGGTAATGCAAATTCTCCACCTCCCCAAAATTGTTGGTTTTGCCATCCTTCAACGTCATTGTAAACTGCCATTCTTGGATAAAATTGCGCAATTACATACAATTTATTGCCATCTTTTTCGAACAACTCATAGCCTGAACGTCCTCCGTCTTGTTGGTAATTATTGATGTTGTACCACCATTTTATTGAAAAAGAGATTTTCTCACCTGGTTTCATAGGTGTTGGTAAATCAATTCGTATCATGGTTTGATTTACGGTGTAAGTCATTGGGTTTCCTTTAGCGTCTTTCACATATTCCAATTTAAATCCACGATCAAGACCTTGTTTTAAATATTCATTAGCAAATTTACTTGGTGCCATCACTTGTTCAACTCTTTCGCTTTCTGCTAATGGTGATTGAGAGTTTTTTGCAGCTTGATTTTGGTCCATTTGCAACCAAAGGTATTCTAATTTATCTGGTGAATTATTAGTGTACGTAATGGTTTCTGCACCACTTATTTTAGAGTTTTTGTCATCTAATTCGATGTCTATTTTGTAATCTGCTTGTTGTTGGTAATAGGCTGGACCTGGTGCTCCTGCTGCAGTACGAAACATGTTTGGGGTTGCCAACAAATCATACATTTGGCTGAACTTATTAGTGTCATATTTGCCTTGTTGTTTGGGTGGTGTTGGTGTGGTTTTTTCTTGGGCAAATAGCATTGCCGGAAAGAGTAAGAGTAGGGTAGCTTTTTTCATAAATAAAATAGAAATTTAAGTCCGTGAAAATAATAATTTTAACGGAATTACTTTCTTTTTATTCATACTTTAACATTTGTATCTTTGAAGATTCTGTAAAATTCAAGCTATTTTTAACCCCTTTTGCTGAAAAATGCATAATGTTTTGTTGATCTGAGTTCCAATCCATCAAAAAAGAATTGTGTATGTTTAGATTTTGAAGTTTTGTTATTTCTTTAATCGTCAGGTATGTAACTAACACGTCCTCTTCTACTTCGTTTGATAGATAATTTAGGCTCTGAGGTTGACCATTCACCTTTATTTTTAAATTTTCAGTAAAGTATTTTTTTAATAAAACCACATCTTCGGGTTTTTCAACACCAATACCTATTGTAGTTTTTTGATGATACTTTTTTTCTAAGGCTTTATTTAAATCATCCAAGAAAATTCTGGAAGTGATTTGTATTCTTTTCTTTTCAGGGACAAATTGAACTTGAAAAATAGCCACATAAAATTTGTGTATTTCAAACGATGAAATGCTTATGGTTAAAATGAATAATCCGAAGAGTACAATTGTTTTTTTCATTTTTCAAATGTACTTAAACTTTTAAATTCTTTATTCTTACTAATCAAAAAATCATGTAGCCAAAAAGAATCGTTTTGCGTTACAATTTCTATGGCACGTTTATCTGTTTCGCAAAAAGAGAGAAACAAGATGATTTCTTCTTCTTTAATTTGTAAGGTTTTGGTAAAGAAATCGGTAGAAACTTGATGGGTTGCTTCTTTGTAGAAATTGACAGGTTGGGATTTTATTTCTTTTTCTATTTTTCTATTCTTTATTTTTTTTTTAAAGTCTTTAAATAGTCTGACAAAATCTGTTCCATTAGGAATTGGACTAGAAGGCATCAAAGGATTTGTTGGCGAAGATTGTGCGTCATCAAAGTATTTTCTGTCTACAATTCTTTGTGTATTGGGTGCGATAGGTCGAATTTCTTTTTGATTCAGAACAATTACTTCTTTTAATTCATTGTCAAATAATTGTAGTTCAATTTCAAGAAAGGTACTATCGAAATTTTTACTATTTAGAATTACTTTTTTAGGGAAGCAGGCTAAACTAGCAAAAAGCAGGGTGTCATTGGGCTGAGCCAAAATATCAAAAAAGCCTTGTTCTGAGATTGTTGTTCTTGTTCTGGAGCTCAGGTTAACAATAGAACCATTTACTACAGCTTCCATGCTATTGGTTACTTTTCCTTTTAAGTGATTGCGCTCTTGTGAAAAAGCAGTTCCAAAAATAAAAATGAATAGCAACATCCACTTATAATTTTCCTTCATTGCTATCGAGTTCGTTAAAGGTTGAGGCCAATTGAAGCATTGCTATTAGCATTTGGGCTCTGTTGTTGGTGGCCAATAATTGGGCAAAGCTTTTGTTTTCAATGCAATAATATTGAAAAGTGTTGATTTTATCAGCTGCAATATGAAATGATTTTTGGTAAAAATCACGAGTAAACAAGCGTTTTAATTTAGCTAAATTGATTTCTTTTTTCTCTACTTCTAATTCTTTTTTGAGCATTTCTTTCCTGCCAGACAGCATGTTTATTAATCCTCCAATACCGCCAGAGTTGGCATTTAATCTTCTTTCGGCAACAGTATACGATTTTTGGTTTTTGGGAATAATTCCAAGATCTCGAGCATTGATAGTAGCATATTGATTGATAATTACTTCGTCTAATTCGATGCCTTTTGGTATCATTTCTATGCTAATAAAGTCTTCACAAAAATCATTGGTTTGAATCACTTTTCGGTAGGCTTCAAAGCTTTTGGATGCAAAAAACAAAACATCAGCAGCTTTTGCTTCAATTTTGAAGGTTCCATTTTCATCAACTCTTACGCTTTTTTCAGAATTTAAGTTGACTACTTCTATTTCTGTATAAATACCTGAACTGGCCAAAATTTTTCCTTGGATTATTTTTTCCTCTTTTGTCTGACCTAAAATGCATTGTGTGGCTAAGAAAAAAAATAGCGCTTTCGTTTTATTTATTTTCATTTGAAATAATTTGATTGTAACGTTCGGCTAATTTGATAATCAAAAACTCACTCATTGTTTTGTTTTTGGTCTTCATAGAGTTGATAAATGCTTGATCTTCTATGCAGAAGTATTGAAATCCTTTGATGTAATCTTTGGGGATCTTGAGTTTTTCGGTATAGTATTCTTCTTTAAAAAGGTATTCTAATTTTTCAAGTTGTTTTTCTTTCCTTTCGATTAGAACTTCTTTTTTAAGCATTTCGGTTCTTCCGGATATGGCATTAAAAATTCCATCTAAACTACCTCGAGTAGCTGTTTGAAGTTTTCTTTCGGCAGGAGTAAAATGTTTGGTTGCTGAGGGTATTCCTAATTTTTCAGCTGAAATTTCGGGATGGCTGTTGATTGTGATGTTTTTTAAAACAATACTTTTTAGTGTCATTTCAATTTTTAACTCTTTATTAGAAAGGTCAGCTTTGGTGACAATTTTGGTTAACGATTCAAGATTGATTGCACTAAAAACAATGATATCGCCTTCATTGGCTGGAATTCTGAAGTAGCCTTCAATTCTACTTGTGGTTGCATGACGAGTAGTTTCGTTTTTAATATTTACGCCATCGATAAAATTTGACTCAACCGATATTCTGCCTTGAATTGTCCTGTCAGAAAGTGATTGACCTACAAGAATAGGTGTCCAAAAGAGTAATAGTATAAAAAAAGTAAAATTATTCTTCACTAGACCTATTGTTGTTAAATGTTGCTGCTAATTCACTCATTGATAATTCTAATAATTGCTGATTTCTAGAAGTTAGATAAGAAACTATAAATTGATTTTCGATGCAAAAAAATCTAAATGCATTGATATACGTTTTTGAAATTTTTAAGTTAATGACATAAAAATCATCGTTAAAAAGTGATTTTAATTGGCTTAATAAGCGTTCCTTTTTCTCAATTTCAAGTTCTTTTTTTAGTCTTTTTGTTCTTCCTGATATCTTGTTGATAATTGGATCTAATGGCAACGTGCCACCTAAGATACTCAAAAGATGAATGGGTTTAAAATCTCCTGCGGTTTTTAAGCGTCTTTCAGCTGGAGTATATTTTTTTTGATTTTCGGGAACTACTCCTAGTTTCTCCGCTGTAATTGCATTTTTATTGATGATCACTTCGTTTAAATCTATTGTTTTTGAGGTCATGGTTACCATTAAATTATTGATATGGTACTCTTTTATGGTGATTTTTTTTCTTATTGTTTCTGTGTTTACTGATGAAAAATATAAAATATCGCCCAATTGACATTTAATGATAAAACGACCATTATCATCAGAATGTGTTGTTTCGTTTGAGTTTTCGTTTTTTATGAAAACTTCTTCAACTCCTTTTTCATTTAGGATAGTCATTCCAGAAATCATTATTTCTTTCTGCTGTTGTCCTTTAACATTTGTTAGAATAGCTATTTGAAAAAATAAAGTCAGCCAAAATTTCATTTTTACTTTCGGATTGAATTGTCGTAAAAGTATTTCAATCCCTTGCCAAATAATTATTAAGGCCTTGGTAAAAATTTGTTAATTAAAAATTGGTTTTTATACCTTTATCGCTTTAAAAAAACGAAAATGAGAAATAGTATTATAGCTAGTACGTCTACGTTGCATGGCGGAGCATATTTAGAGTATTTAATGACTGATTTGCAACACCATTTTGCTACATGTAAAAGTATTTTGTTTATTCCTTATGCTCGCCCAAGTGGAATATCACATGATGATTACACCTCAAAAGTAGCTGCTGCTTTTGCAAAAATTAATCTTACGGTGAAAGGAATTCATGAATTTGAAGATCCCAAAATAGCAATCAAAGAAGCCGAAGGGATTTTTACTGGGGGAGGTAATACGTTTCTGTTAGTGAGTCAGTTGTATAAAAAGGAGGTAATGCAATTGTTGTCAGAAACTGTAAAGAATGGGATGCCATATTTAGGAACGAGTGCAGGAAGTAATATTTGTGGGCTTAGTATGCAAACGACCAATGATATGCCAATAGTTTATCCTCCTAGTTTTCAGACTTTAGGAATAATTCCTTTTAATTTGAATCCTCATTATTTGGATCCTATTCCAGATTCTAAGCACATGGGAGAAACTCGTGAAACTAGAATTAAAGAGTTTCATGCTTTTAATACAATTCCAGTTTTAGGTTTAAGAGAGGGGAGTTGGCTTGAAGTAAAAGGAGAAAAGATCACTCTAAGAGGGAATTTAACAGCTCGACTATTTTTGCAAAACCAAGAGCCTATAGAATTAGCAATGGGTTCAGATTTGAGTAATTTAAAATAAAAAAAGCCGAAACGTAAGTTTCGGCTTTTTTAAAGAGCGAAAGACGAGGCTCGAACTCGCGACAACCAGCTTGGAAGGCTGGAGCTCTACCAACTGAGCTACTTTCGCATTAATTTTGAAGCAAAGATAATTATTTTTAAAATACTTATTTAAACTTCTTAAGAACGTAGTAAAATTTAATTTCACTTAGAGCGAAAGACGAGGCTCGAACTCGCGACAACCAGCTTGGAAGGCTGGAGCTCTACCAACTGAGCTACTTTCGCATTACTGTGGTGCAAATATAGATAAACATTTCAGTTATTTGCAAATTTTTACTGCAAAAAAAGCGACATAAAAAGGATTGATTTTATAATTAATTTAAAACTAAATTGTTATACTTTTAATTTTTTATAAAATGATATGTACACGATAAGAAAAATTGAAGCAGAAGCCACTTTTCCGGTTAGACATAGCGTTCTTAGATCAGGAAAACCACTTTCAAGTTGTTACTTTGAGGGTGACAAGGATGACGAGACAGCTCATTTTGGGATTTTTGAAAAGGATGAATTATTAGGTGTTGCTTCTTTTTTTGCCCAAAAATGCAATTTTTTTCAGCAAGAAAAACAATTTCAGCTTCGAGGGATGGCAATTTTAGATCAGCATCAAAATAAAGGTTTGGGTAAAATAGTATTGCAATCTTGTGAATTGCATTTGAAAGAAAATAAGGTGGAGTTGATTTGGTTCAATGCAAGAGAAAGTGCTATTGGATTTTATAGAAGTTTAGAATACAACCTTGAAGGTGATCTTTTTGATATTCCCGATGTTGGACCACACGTTATTATGTATAAAACCATTTAATATGAAACACTATTACTTTATTCTTATAGCGTTGGTTGTTTATGGATGCAAAAAAAATCCAAGCGATGACTCGGCAAGTTTGGTCAAATTCAAACCCAAGCCCATACCTAAAATACAAGTTGAAGGTAATGCAATTGAGTTTGATAGTACACTAGTGTTGTCTTTTAATAACGAAAAATTAGTAACTTTTTATCGTGCAACTGGCTTTAAAACGGTTTGGCAATCTGCTCTTAACAGGAAGCTTGTTTTGAATGCAATTAATGAGTCTGATCAAGAAGGATTACTTCCAGAAGACTATCAAATTCAAACCTTAGATTCTCTTGAAAAAAAGTATGCAGTTCTTAAAGAAAAAGAATTGATTACTTACGATATATTGTTGACAATCAATACTCAGTATTTTTTAACCCATTTAAAAACAGGTAAATTAAATCCCAAAGAAGTCTATGCTAATTGGGATATAGAAAAAAAAGCATTCGATGTTAATTTGATGCTAACTGAAGGTTTTGTTCAAAAAAATATACAAGAAGTTTTCAATAAATGCAGACCAAATGCTCGAGTTTATGTCCAATTAAAGGAAGCATTACGATTGATTAATCTATATTCAGATAAAGAATTAGCGCCAATAGTTTTTGAGGAAAAGATAGTAGTCAATGATACTAGTTCTACTGTTTTAGCGATAAAGAAAAGACTTAAATATTGGAAAGATTCAACTAATTCGGATAGTTTGACAGCAATTTATGATTCGAAAACAGTAGCAGCTATCAAACGATTTCAAGAAAGGCATGGATTGGCTCCAGACGGTGTGATTGGTGCTGGAACAATTGAAGCGTTGAATTTTTCTAAAACAAAAAGAAAAAAGCAAATCATTGCTAATCTTGAGCGTTGGAGATGGTTTGACTTACAACCTGATGAAGATTATGTTATCATCAATATTCCAGATTACAAATTACTAGTAGTGGAGAATCAAGATACTACGATTACTCAAAAAGTGGTGGTTGGTACTAATAAAAGGAAAACACCAATTCTTACTTCCTATTTACGAACAGTGGTGTTGAATCCAACATGGACGATACCGCCAACTATATTGAAAGAAGATGTGGTTCCTGCTATGATAAGAAACAGAAATTATCTTTCTAATAAGAATATTTTGATTTATGATAGTAATAATAAGGTAGTGTCGCCTAAGGATTGGAACTCTTCAAAACCTCATAATTACAGATATGTACAAGAACCTGGTCCCAATAATACACTGGGTGAAATGAAGATTTTGTTCCCGAATCATCACAGTATTTACTTGCATGATACGAATCATAGAAATTTATTTGGATTGCATAACCGTTCCTTAAGCTCGGGATGTATTCGCGTAGAAAAACCTTTAGAATTGGCGGGTTATTTTTTGAATCATTCCGAAAATTGGTCCAAAGAAAAAATTGATTCTGTGGTGGCTACAAGAAAAACACATTATATAAAGATTGATAAAAAATACAATCTCTATATTTGGTATTGGACTGCCTGGGGCCAAAAAGGAAAGCTTCAATTCAGAAAAGATATTTATGATTATGATGCTTCTTTATATGAGAAATTAAGAAGTTAATTTCTCTATTTCTTCAACCGATTTTCTAGATGGATGGTAAATAAATAAAATGGATTGATTTTTTATTGTATTAATTATAGGCAAGGTTAATTCATTAGGCAGTGCTGGACAACCTTGGCTTCTGCCTAATCTTTTATTGCCTTTGATAAAGGAATCCGAAACATAATCTGCTCCATGAATGACTACAGCTCTAGAACGAGCATTACAATTTACTCCTTTTTCTAAACCATCTAATTTAAGTGATAATCCATGTTTTCCTTTGTATATTTCGCCAGTAGCATAGAATCCTAAACTACTTTGAAATGAAGAAGCTTTATTGGAAAATTTTGTAGCAAATTCTTCACCTGTATTTCTTCCATGAGCTACCAAAGATTGAAATAAAATGGTGTTTGTTGCCAAGTCTATAACCCATAGTCTTTTGGTGTTTGATGATAAACTAAAATCAATCAATGTTAGAATTTCTTTTTTCACCATGCCTTGTTCTTTCAATCGGTAGTATCCTTTTAAGGCTTCAGCAAAACCTTCAAATTCAGGCATGGTAAATTGATTTGTGTTTAAGTTGTGGTATACAGATGCTACCATTAAATCGGCATTAGATTTTAGTTTGGCAATATGTTCAATTTTGTTTTTATGTTTTTTATTTTCTTTAGAGGAAGTATTGTTAATAGAAAAGAAACTCAAAAAGAATAAGGATGCAGTAAGGAATACACTATAAATCATTGATTGTCTATTTGTTAAACTAAGTTTTGGGGTTTGCAAATATAGTATAAAAACGTTTTTTTGCTAAAAATAATGCATTTAATCGGTAAAATTTAACACTTTGTCGATTATTTCAACATGTTGAACTTTAAGAAAAATTGCAATCTATTCTTTTTTTATTTGTTAAATTTTATACATTTACTAACAATATGCCCTTGAAATGAAAAAAAAATATCTTTTTATTATTGTTTTGTCTTTTTTTTTGAAAGTTGATGCATGGTCACAAAAAAAAGTTTTGATAACGAAATCTACTACAGAAAGTATCAATATTGATGGAAAATTTAATGAATCACCTTGGGCAACTGCCGCTGTAGCTAGTGATTTTTTGATGTTTGAACCAGATAATGGGAAGCCTATCAGCTCTGACAAAAGAACAGAAGTTAAAATTCTATATGATAATGATGCCATTTACATAGCTGCCACTATGTATGATAATGAGCCGTCTAAAATTCAAAGAGAAATTACTAATAGAGATGTTTTTGGCGTTTCAGATCATTTTTCGGTCTCTATCAACGGATTTAATGACGGACAACAAGATTTTCGCTTTTTTGTAAGTGCAGCAGGTGTACAAATGGATTGTCTAGCTACGGAAGATTTTGAAGATTTTTCTTGGGATGCTATTTGGGATAGTAAAGTGGTTTTGACCGATTTTGGTTGGACGGTTGAAATGAAAATTCCATACGCTGCGCTGCGTTTTTCAAATCAAGAAAAGCAAACTTGGGGCCTTAATTTTATGCGTGAAATTAAACGAGATGTTCAAAAATACACTTGGAATTTAGTAGACACCAAGATTGGAGCGGTTATACCTCAGGCTGGAATTTTAGAGGGAATTTCGAATATTGATACGCCTACTCGTTTGTTTTTTATTCCATATTCTTCAGTTTATTATCAAAAGAATGATATTGGATCTGAAATTACCTTTAAAGCAGGTTTAGATTTAAAATACGGTATTAATGATTCATTTACCTTGGATGCCATTTTGGTTCCTGATTTTGGTCAGACCAAATTTGATAATGCGATTCTAATTCTAGAACCCTTCGAACAACAATTTCAAGAAAATAGGCCTTTTTTTACTGAAGGTACTGATTTGTTTACAAAAGGGAATTTGTTTTATTCCAGAAGAATAGGTCTCGCACCTACAACCGAGGTCAATCTTAATCCAGATGAAGAAATTACCAATTATCCTAATTCAGTTGATTTAATCAATGCGGTCAAAGTTTCAGGTAGAACTCAAAAAGGATTAGGCGTTGGATTTTTGAATGCGGTTACCGAAAAAACATTTGCTACAATCAAAGATACTATCACCAATTCTCAAAGAAAAGAAGTTATCGAACCTCTTACTAATTATAATGTATTAGTTTTTGATCAGCGTTTTAATCAAAATTCTTCTGTTACTTTTATCAATACCAATACAACACGAAATGGAGGTTTTAGAGATGCCAATGTTTCTGGGTTATTATTTGATTTAAGCACCAAAGCCAATACTTATAATTTGTATGGTGATTTTAAATATAGTGCTATTAATGATGTTCAAGATTATAACGGATACAAAACAGCTTTAAATTTCGCCAAGACTAGCGGGAAATACCGTTATTTATTTTCAGGAAAATACATCTCTGAAAACTACGACATCAATGATTTGGGTATCATTTTTTACACCAACTATCATAGTTTTTTGGCTAACGGAAGTTATCGAATTATAAATCCAACCAAAGTTTTTAATACTTTCAAAGTAGAACAAGAAGTCAATGCTGAGATTCAAAACACTTTCGGCAAGCTCCAAGAAGCTTGGTATAAAACCGTATTAAAAGGAACTACCTTGCATAATAATTATTTTGAGTTTGCTTTGATTGCCAATCCATTAGAAACGTACGATTTTTATGAACCAAGAGAATACAATCGTTATGTTTTTATACCCAAAAGAGTATCTTCTTATTTTGGAGTTGAAATGAATAGAAATCATCCATTTACTTTTGATTTAACGGTTTCTGGAGCAAAGTATGATGAGCAAGGAAGGTACAATTTTGGTTTTTTTGCTAGTCCAAAATACCGCTTTAATGATAAATTATCTTTGGCTTATGCGGTCGATTATTTGAATAAAAAGAATGATAGAGGCTGGGTGGATACTACTACTGATGATATTGTTTTTGCCGAGCGAAATAGAGAATATATTCAACATGATTTTACCGGTAAGTATGCACTAAATGAAAAAATGACCATAAATTTGACCGCTCGTTATTATTGGTCCTATGCTAGAAATCATGAATTTTTGACTTTGCAAGATGATGGAAAGTTAGTTGCGAACACAGCATATAATGAAAATAAAAATCGAAATTTCAACTCTTGGAATTTTGATTTGTCCTACAGTTGGTGGTTCGCACCTGGCAGTCAACTGTCGTTTTTGTATCGCAATTTTGCTCTCGAAAGAACAGATAGTGTTGAAAAAGATTTTTCTACAAACTTCAAGAATGTATGGAATAATAATTTGACCTCCAATTTATCGATTAGTGTTCGCTATTTTATTGATTATAACACGGTTAAGAATTAGTTTTAAAGTTTTCATTTTTGTTATTGGAAAATTTTTTTGTAAAATCTGAAAAGTATAAAAAGAGAAACGTTGTATTCGATTTTTGATGTTGGTATGATATTTTGTTAATTAAACTGTAACAAATGTTTTAATATGCAGTCTATTAAACAAATTGACAACAATCCATCATTAATCAAAGCTTTTTTTATGAGATTTTATCTTCTTACCTGTGGACTCTTTTTTTCTTTTTTTTGCTATAGCCAAAAAAAGACTATCCAAACAAAGTTTATCAATGATCCAGTAACGATCGATGGTAAGATTGATGAAAAATCATGGGATTTAGTAGCTCCAGCAACTGATTTTGTGATGTTTCAACCAGACAATGGTAAACCAGTACTTTCAGAACGAAGAACCGAAGTCAAGGTTTTATATGATAATACCGCTATTTATATTTCGGCCAAAATGTATGATAATGAGCCGAATAAGATTTTAAGAGAAATTTCAAAAAGAGATGATTTTGGTACGGCTGACTTTTTTGGAATTTTCATTAATGGTTACAATGACGGACAGCAAAATTTTCAGTTTTTTGTCAATGCCGCCGACGGACAAGCCGATTGTTTGGCAACAGATTCCAATGGAGAAGATTATTCTTGGGATGCGGTTTGGGACAGTAAAGCCGTAATCACCGATTTTGGTTGGGTAGTTGAAATGCGAATTCCTTATGCCGCGTTGCGTTTTTCTCCTGAAAAAGTGCAAACTTGGGGCGTTAACTTTTTTAGAGAAATACGTAGAGACCGTCAAAAGTATTCTTGGAATTTTATTGACTCAAAATTAGGAACGTTCACGCAACAAAATGGGGTTTTAACTGGTATAGCAAATATAGAAACCCCAACACGTTTGTTCTTT